>CAZJZM010000040.1:0-7589 GCA_964550485.1 Microcaldota archaeon
ATGCCATGCGAACTTTCAGAAGTCTCAAAAGGGGCCATACGTGATTAAAATGAACATCAAAAAATTTATCGATTTGCACATGCACATCGGGCCGGAGATAATTCCCAGAAGATTCACCCTGCCTCAACTGATTGAGGAAGAACAAGGTAGAATCACCGGCATTGGAGTAAAAAATCACTTTTACCAGACCACACCCATTATCAACACTCTAGACGTAACCAATAAGCCATTAATCATAGGCTCAGTCGTGCTAAACAACTACGTGGGAGGCCTGAATCCCGACGTGGTTTATAGCACTGCCAAGCTTTCCGAAAGGCCAATAATAGTCTGGTTTCCCACAATAAACGCAGAAAACTTTCTCAAGAAGAGCAAATATGAGATAAGGCCTGAATGGGCAGCTGGCAAATTCAAGTCAAGGCTATCAAAGGATGTAAAAGGCATAAGGGTCATTGACAGCTCAATGAATCTGAATCCAATGGCAAAAAAAGTTCTGAGGGAGATAAAGGACAACGACTGCATTTTGGCTACTGGTCACCTGTCATGGCAAGAGGCGAAGACGCTTGTCTACGAAGCGTTGGCAATGGGCATCGATAGGATAATAATAACGCACCCGATGTACCAGCTTATAAACATGCCAATGGAGATCCAAAAAGAGCTGGCAAATAACAAAGGGGTATACCTGGAGCATTCCTATTCAATGCATCTGATAGACGGCATTCCAATCAAAGCCATAGCGGAAAGTATCAAAGAGGCAGGACCGGAAAAGTGCATTATAAGTTCGGATGTCGGGCAGGTCAACAGGCCCAGTCCAAGCCGTGCTCTGGCTGAGTTTACCCGACTGCTTAAATCAAATGGGATAGAAAATGACTCATTGACGATGATGGGCGAGACAACGCCTAAAAAACTGATTCAGGGCTAAATTCCAATTAATGCCTCTGCCAACCTCTAAATTGGACTACACTCTCCTTTCGCAATGTTCTGTATTTTATTCATTTCCTGGCATATGCTATTATGCGACAAATCACCGAGCTTCCTCTCCACGGGGGCAAGGCTCCAAGATGGCTCTTCGGAAGGATGGTAAAGCTAAGCAGAGCCATCTCCAATGTCATAATAGACGATTTCGGTCCAGACGAGTTCCTCTCAAGGGTCTGCAATAGGGAATGGTTCCAGGCGTTGTCGTGCGCAATAGGCTACGACTGGCATAGCAGCGGAACAACCACTGTGACCATGGGCGCTCTCAAGGAGGCATTGAAGGACAATGGCGATGTCTTCATAGCCGGAGGAAAGGGCAAGGCGGGCACAAACACCCCAAACGACATAATAGAAGGCGTTGACAAGCTTTCCATACCCGGCGAAAGCCAGCATTTCATAGAGCAAAGCAGGCTTGCGGCAAAAATAGATGCATCACTGGTCTATGACAACATAGGAATCTACCACCACTCCTTCATCTTCACCAAGGGAAAGAAGTGGGGAATAGTCCAGCAGGCAATGAGGTACAAGACAAACTACGCGGTAAGATTCCAATGGTTGAGCGATACGGTGAACGAGAAGGATATCGCCAACGAGCCTCACAACGCCATAGACACGGAGATGCGGGTAAAAAGCATGGACCTGACCTATCTGGAGAACAGGGAAATCAGGGAGTCGAGCGTCAGCCTTCTCCAGGACTACACCGACATAGAGAAGAAGGTCTATCCAAGCAGGCACCAGATAATAGCGGATGCGGACGTCGGTCCGAGGGGTTGGGAGATAATAAGAAAGGCGAGCGAGCTCGATCCGAAGGATTACAGGGAGCTGCTTCTGATAAAAGGGGTCGGAAGATCCACGCTGAGGTCGCTGGCGCTGATTTCAAGCCTTATATACGATAAGGAGGTGGCCTACAGGGACCCTATCCTCTACGCGTACAATCTGGGCGGCAAGGACAAGATACCATTTGAGATAAACAGGCAGACCTACGACTCGGTCATACACCAGATGGAAGACATAGTGGACAAGGCGAACATGGAAACAGGTGAAAGATACAGGGCCCTCAAGGCGCTGAACCAAAAGCTAAAATAAAAATGTTCTTATCACTTTACTGGTAATTAATGTATGGTTATTATGGCATCAGGATTCAAAGCTGCTTTTCATAGATTCTTTGCCGTCACAAGAAAAGGCTATGACGATTATTATTGGATTTTCGTGATAATAGCAGGCGCAGGCATAATTACAAAGCTGTTCGGCATAACCGGTGCCGGAGCATCGATAGTGGGGTTTGTAGCTTTCTATGTCCTCGGCAGATTGAGCATACGCAGGGAGAAGAAGCTTAAAGAAGAAAGACTACTTGAAAAGAAGAAGAATCTCCGTTAGGCATCTTTCTGTATTTATCCTCAGGCACAGTTCAATGTGCAGCGGTAAAATCCCACATTCCGTGCGGGTGAAGAATCTTTCTTGATGGGCCTTTGGAATGTATCTCTTCATATGAAGATTGTTTTATCACTTCCACATTTGGTGTTTTCTTCAACTTGCTTGCAATTTTTACATTTATCTTATTCCACAGATTGGCGAATTTCAGATTGTCTCTCCTTATCATATCTGCCGAACGAGTATCCCCTTGCGATATTTGTTTTTCCATTAGTATCAACTAAACCCGTATATCACTGTGCGCTCAGCCTTATTATGTTAGCCAGTCTGGGCTTTCTCATGTATCCGATTGAAAATATACTCTAATCTTCTGATTGCCCTGTAGAAAAGGCATATAAGCATTAAACGCTTGGATAATGTGGTTTCTATGGATTCTAAGGTTATTGCAGTGTTAGCAGTCGTGCTCATAATCATCGCAGCCGGAATTGTAGTGCTTGGTGGGTATCATACAACTCCGACAGCGCAAATCAACCCAACAGCCAACACTGGCAAGTCAGTGACCGGAAACCAAACCACAAATACCTCAAAGACGCTGTTTTCCAGCACGCAATACTACCAATATGCTTATTTGATATATCCCGGACCTATGTCACAGCAAGCACAAACGGCACTAACTGGGTTCAATCTCACTTCCGCCGTTTTACAAAACAGCACGGCAAAAATAACACTGACAGTTGCGGGAACCAACCAGTCCCAATCCCTAATGTTAAAGACTAACTACAAGCTTTATGTCATAGAAACGACTTTAAGTGATGACAACTTCCATTTTGATTCTTCACTGGGAGACGACGGATTCGTTGTGGTGGATCCAAATGGATACATCGTGCAATAATATCCCAGAATAAACCTCGAGTACAATTAGGCCCGACGAAACTTGTGCCTAACGTGAGAATTTGGGTTTGTATATACTCCGGTATAGGTATTTATAAAATGCTGCTAATAAATATTATGGAAGCAAATACCAATAGCTGATGATACATATGTCCCTTTTAAATCCAGATTACTCAAAAGATTTGGAACGTGAACAGATATTGGGAGTACTTACAAATACTTATAATCTGTTTCATGGCTCTGTGGGGTTAGGTGGCGGAGGGATCGGGAAGGCTACTACGTCCTACATACCATACAATCTCATAATAACAAATAATTTCATATTCGGAGAACATCTAGATTTAGATACTAAAACAAGAAGTATCTCAACATTCTCTACTGACGACGGACAACTCAATTCCATTGAAGAGTACCTTACTTCAGGACAACTAAGCATGGGGGCATACAAAACAAGCGGCAAGATAGAAATGAAATTTGATTATAATAAAACCAACGGAATAAAAATTAATAAAGAAGGTACTACTGAAGGGACACTTCAAAAGATCGCAGATTTCCGAAATACTTTTAAAACAACTAAAGGAGTGCCTAATACCATTTCTATTAAGTTAAGTAGTTTGTTCGTCACTACAACATTTATAGCCAATGTCAATTTATCCGACGGGCTATATAAACTGTTGAATGAGACACAATTTTCAAAAAAAGTTGCAATGGAATAAAAACTAACCCTACATATTCAAATCTCCATAAAATTGAAAATTAAGAAATCTGAACTCATAGGATTTTTCGATGATATCGATTCTCTTCAAATTTAACCCCAGACGACAAAGTTCGGTAATGGGCCCGATGAGATTTGAACTCACGACCTCTTCCTTATCAGAGAAGCGCTCTAACCAAGCTGAGCTACGAGCCCACTGCCTTTTGCAATAGAGTATTCTTCTCCAAACCTTTATATCGCTTGCTTTTCGGCCTTACCTTCAGCTTTTATTGCCTGTCCGAATCTCCTGACATCTTCCAGGATTAGCAAATGTATCCTTTTGAATCTCAGTCCCGCAGCAGGATGGAAGGTAGTCATGTATGTTATCCCGTACTTCTCAACAATCCTACCGTGCTCTTTCTCTACGCTCGTGACTCCCGCCAAGACTTTATTGGAAAGACTTCCCCACATTATGATGAATTTTGGTTTTACGAGTTCTATCTGCCTCCTAAGGAAGGGCACACACAATCCAACTTCCTCGTCGGTAGGCATCCTGTTTTCTGGCGGGAAGAACGGAACAATGTTTGTTATGTAGATGTTTTCCCTTTTCATGTGCGCTTTGGCAAGGGCGGTGCCAAGCAGCTGTCCGCTCCTTCCTATGAACGGGCGAAGTTGTTCGTCCTCGTTCCTGCCAGGAGCCTGGCCAACGCACATCACCACCGCGTTCAAAGGCCCTTCTCCAGGAACATGTCTCCTGCTCAAATCCCACCTGACATGTTTCCCAGGCAGTTTAGAATATTCCTCATCGAGTCTTCGCATCTCATCGTATCTATTGATGTACTCTAAAACTTCTGCAAATATCTCCTTCATATTCTTGAATTTTAACTTTCCAATTGCATCTTCATAGCTCAGCCATTCATAGGCTATGTGCTCTTCGGATATCTTCACCTTGTCTGTATCTGCCTTTCCTATGAATATCTTAACGCCCTTCAGAATCTTTTGCTTTTTACTGTAAAAAAAATACTTCGTCGAGACTGAAAAGAAGGGAAGAAATCTCGGTTCAAGGCCAGATTCCTCCTTTATCTCGCGCCTTGCTGCGATTTCAGCGCTCTCTCCCTTTTCTATGTGCCCTTTCGGTATGTCATATTCCTTGTTTGGCTTGAGCAGGAGCAAAAACAAGAGCCCTCTCCTCTCGTCTTCTCTATAGACCACTGCACCTGCTGAAAATTCGAATTTCATACTACCAGTTTGTTAAATAAGCAATACCCTTCAATCATCTTAGTCCGTGCGGCTCCGTTGTACATGCTCGGGTTCAGAATATTCAGGAGATCGGTATAAAATACATCATAGCCTCCATGGCAGGCTACATTTCCGACCTCCTCTACGGGCAGTATCAGATAAACGCTCAGCTTGGAAGAAACGTCTCTTCCTGGAAGGGAGTATGGAATTCCCGTGTTGTAGACCAAAAATTCAGTACCATTAGATTCAACGTCGTAGACCGTTCCCGAAAGTCCCCTGTTATTTAGAAGATAAAGAACGCCAAGGGTATCATTCCTGTATGCGATCTCGGAGTTGAAAGTGCCGTTAGGATATGTGATATACGCCAAGAGCGGATCCGATTTGCCTATGCCATTACCCCAAAGCAATACGGCCGCGCCGTTATTGCCGTTCAACCTCAAGGTCGAATTAAATCCCGATGTGTTCAGGACCGATTGGAAGAGAAACGCAACGTTGGTGGCGTTGAACTCGGGTTTCATGTTGTTGTTAAGGTAGATCTGCGAAACGTCGAGCGCACTGGAATAATTGTAAGTAAATGCGAAGTATGCAAAGGCGATCAATACCGCTGCTACTATTCCCATTTTATAATATGTTTTGCCTTTGGACCTGGTCTCCTTCGTTTTCTTACCAACGCCTATGCTGAGGCCGTATCTTCCCGACAGCAGAATCATGGCTATTATGCTAAGATAGAAGAGAAGTATCCCTGCGAAGATATGGATTCCCAGTATGGCATTGCTGGGTCCGTAGATCAGCCACGCGGTCGCTATGCTGAACATCCTTATTATGTTGAGCAGGAGCAGCAATGCAAACCCGCTCGCTATCCAGAGGACCTTCCTTTTAACGCTTCCTTCATAAAGATAGGCTATAGGCAGGAGAAAGAGGACTATGGCTATGAGGACTCCAATGCCGACGCAGGTCTGGCCTATGCCCACCTGATAGCCGTTTGCTGTTATGGTTATTGGCGGAATGTAGGACAAGTTATGTATGAATACCCTCGCCACCGAGTATACAACCACCGTATTGAATACCGCAAATCCCTGGTTCGCCTCTATGAAAGGGGTCATCAGGAGCGAGGAGGCCAGAAGGGCGTATATCGCCATCGCCCTGAACTTATCCAGGTTCTTCAATCCGAAAAGAACGATGGCCAGAGTGGCGATCAACAGGGGAAAGAGGAGCATGTCTATCCTGTAGCTTATGAAAAGGTAGGAGAGCTCAAACCTGAGATATACTGTAATCAGTATCAAAAGCAGGAAGACGAACAAGCCAATGAGGATGTCCTTCCTCTTCACTTCCGGCTTTATCTTTTCTTTAGCAGTAAACATCGCAAAGAGCAGCAGCATCAAGAGCGGCACTATCACATACGTTGATGGATCCGAGTCGCTTATTGATAATGGTGTTATGTAAAACGAACTTCCTATCGCCACCGCAATAAGAACCGCAAAAAGGGCTATCCCTATGCGTTTATCATACTTCAATTTTACACCAAGTGTCCTCCGTCGATATAGGCTTCATCATATTTCAGCAGTTACTCTTGTCTTCACAGGACTCTAATTCATGTGTATTCAGTCTTTATATATGTTTATTTAAAAAGACGCGAAGTGAAAAATTGAAGGAAATGCTATTTCAAGTATGATTATTAGAATTATAGAAAATATATTGCCTATCATCAGTTTTCTTGATAAGTCTGAAAGTTTGTGGTCTTTATCCTTTTCTGCATAATATAAAGAAATCGGACCAATAAAGGTTGCATACCAAGCATATGAATATAATCTATCTTCACAAGCTGTACTAAGTACATAAATAGTAGCTATTGGATTAATTCCAGTAAGGCCGATGAGGTACCAGATTTTACTTGCATCTTCTTTTTTGTTCCAAGGTTTTAGAGGAGTATTTACTATTCTTTCCTTTTCGCCATGGCTCACAAAAAGTACTAACTTGATTCCTCCCAAACCAAAAGTCAAAATAAATATAATGACGGATATTATACTAAAAGGTAATGGTAGGAAAACCGAAGTGAAGAACGAAACTACAATTATAACAAGTAACAATAAGCCCTCATGGATTTTAGCCATATTATCGATTCTTTATCCATTTCTTAATGATGTTGTTGAATATGAAGTAATAAAGATACATAGCCTGTTTAAACTCATCAAGAAAAGCGACATTTTAGCTTTGATTTAAGCGTTTTATATGATATATCCTCGACAACAGATTAAAGACCGAAGACAAATACGTTGGACTCTTCACAGGACTCTAATTCATGCGTATTCAGTCTTTATATAGCTATTCTAAAACAATTTTCTTGGATCGCTTCTTTCTCTTTATTAAAATATAAAGAGATAATGTAACTAAAAGAAGAGCAACAAAAGCATAGTAGATAAAA
>CAZJZM010000040.1:7599-7822 GCA_964550485.1 Microcaldota archaeon
TATTATCTCCAAAGCTAGTAGTTAATACTTTAGGAATTGAGGTTAAACTTATCACCTTCGAATAATTATCATTCCCTAATGAAACAAAAGCATAACCATCTTTATTTATAACTTCTATACCATTAGAACTTTCTGCTGTATCACTCCCAAAAGTATACACATACGGAAAAGGAACTAAGGAGCTATTATGTCCATAAAACATGCTGAGACTTGCATTTAAATT
>CAZJZM010000041.1:0-7646 GCA_964550485.1 Microcaldota archaeon
TAGAAATGGCAAATCTAGAGAAATACTTATGAGTGGAAAATTTAAGTTTGTCGCTCCAGATTTTGTGAAAGAAGAGACTTTAAAATATGTCGAATACATAAAGCGAAAGTCTCGCTTGACAAAAGACGACTTAGACTTACTCCTGACTCTAATATTCCAAGAGATAGAAACTATCTCCAAAAGTGAATACGAACCAGGGCTTACTACGGCAGAAGAGATAATGAAAGAAGACTTGAAAGATGCGCCATATGCCGCTTGTTACTTAACACTGAAATATGACGGAATATGGACAAACGATCCGGATTTTGACAATAAACCTCAATTGAAGATATACAACACAGCTTATCTGGCTAAATTGCTATAATAAAAGCGATATTTTCCATTACCCTCCACAATTTTCTTGATAAATCATAGACAACAGATTAAAGACCGAAGACAAATACGTTGGACTCTTCACAGGACAAGTGCAATTAGTATTCGGTCTTTATATATGTTTATTCTAAGATGTTGGTGTGCTACAAACGTCATAACCAAGTTTTGCATCTGCGCCGCTCTTCAAACCAACACCTGTAACTGAAACTTTTCCGTCTTCTATTTTAATTTCAATCTTTACTTCCTCTCCCTTTTCGACTTTCTTTGAGAACTTTGCATAGAGGATTCCACCAGAAGCAGGAACAACATTTTTCCAATTAGACATGTCGATTGCCGAAGAAAAAATAGCAAAATTATCATCAAGAGAGGCTAAGTATGCCTGATAGTAACACTTCCCGTAAATAAGTCCTCCATGAGGTAATTCTTTATTTTCATTATCTTCTGCTGCTTTTCCATTGAATGATATTTTGTCAGTATGTGGGGATTTTCTTGCTTGTTCTTCAAAAGCATGCTCTATCTGTTCCCAAGTCTTATCTGTGTTCTGTCCGCTGGATTGTGCACTGACATGTACTGGATTCATAAGTAATGATGTTGCAATAAAAATCGACATGACCGCATTTTTAGCTTTGCTAGGTCTTTCTCTCAAATTACTACTCTTTTTTTCATAATGTTCAATGCTACCTTCTGTTTGCCTTCTAATCTTTGCAATCATATACTCACAAATTTAACTTAACAAACAAATATATAAAAAGCATCTCAATCTTCAATTTCTATCAAGAAAAGCGATATTTCCCATTACTTTCTAAGTGATTTTCTTGATAAACCTCCGACAACAAGCAGCAGACCTGATACAAATTCCTTACACCTTTCACAGGAAGTGGATTCATATGCATTAAATCTTTATAAAGCTTGATTACTCCCGCCGTTCGGGTTTATTATAAAAATTGCTTTTCAATACATAGACACTTAGACCTAAACATCCTATAGTGTATGGGGAATGTTTACGGCAAATAACAATACTAATTCAGAAGCCAAGAAGAGACGTGCAGCACAGCATGACGTTAATTCAAAGCACTTGGAGAATAAATCGGAAAGCAACTTAAAAAAGAATTCAGCAACGGAGAAGAAGTCAGTCAGAGACAACAAAACCATAACTGGCTTGAGGCATAGGCTAGAAAACAACAGTTTTGAGACTATGAAAAAGTCAAAACTGGACGATGCAACCATAGTGGGTTTGAAAAATCGATTGGATGACGACGACGCAAAGAACTCGGAGATGAAGAAGAAATCCTCAAGAGACAACGGAATCATAACAGGCTTGAAGTATAAACTAGAAACTAACAATTCTGAAACCAAAAAGAAGCTAGAACAAGACGATGCAACCATAACTGGTCTGAGGAACAGAGTTGATAGCGACACGGCAAAGGATTCTGAAATGGAAAAGAAATCCGCTAAGGACAATGAAACTATGATAGACCTGAAGAACAAGGCAGATAATAGTAGTTCTGAGATGAATAGAAAATCTGCCAAAGACGACGCAACCATAACTGGTCTGAATGATAAGTCCTACAGTGACTCAAGCGAAGTCAGTTCCTTGGAAACGGAATTCGGCAGAGACAGTGCCTTGATAGCAGATCTAAGGGACAGACTTCAGGTTGCAAACAGCCAGGTCTATGAATTACGGAGCCAACTTTCAATCAGCAATTCATCCCTAAGCAATTTGCAATCAGAAATAGCCAATTTAAGATCGAGGATAGAAAGCCTGCAGTCACAACTAAGTTCTGCGCGGTGATGACTGGCAAGCTACTCTGCGCTAGTTTCGTCATCTGTTTGTTGTTTTATTATCCTAGAAGCCTTTTGTGTCTTACTGGAAGGCTTTACTCTATTGAGTTCTCTTGCTGTTTTTGTCCGATCTCGCTTTTCCCATAATTTTACTGTGTCCTGTTTGCTCTTATCCCATTCTCGCTCATATTGCCAATAAATGACAAAGGTTAATATGGCAAAGAATCCTGCCAGATAATAAGCCCCATATCCCAGGAAGAATGCAAACAGCGTGATTAACAGGCCTAAAAACAGTTGATAGCGTGCTATCAATCTCTGGAATCTTTGATTTTGCGAATAATCTGTTCTGCTTCTCAAGGCGGTTTCTAGATCCTTAAGTCCTTCCCAATATTTTTCATCCGATTTCGATTCCAAACAAGTACCTACTAATTTCATTATATGTTATATCAAGCGTAGGAACATAACTTGGTTCATCGAACAGAATGATCACTACTTGTTCTTGGCAGCAAGCGCTTCTTCAAGCTCCTTCAAAAGCTCTATTACCTTCTTGCCTTTTTCTGTCGTCTTGTAAGCTATTATCCTTCTGCCCACCTTCGATCTTGTCACTACTTCTTCCATGAGCCTTATGCCGATGAGGTCGTCAAGCCTTTTTGATACTGTTGCCGAACTCAAGCGCCTGTTCCTTATTGTAATCTTCGTAAAGTCATTAAAGGACTTGGGCCCATCGCTGTTAGCCAGTCGTAGCATTTCCGGAACTCCTTTTATTGTTATCATATTATCGCTGCTGCTTTAATGCATTGAACCCATACATATTTATATCATTGCTTTTATTTAATAGAATACTTTAGAAAGTAAAGATTATTATTTTTAAAACACATATTCTTAAGTGAAGTAAAGTATTGCATAATAAAGCAAAGCATTATATATACCAATGAATTAGTATGTATCATATAAGGTGGAAAAATGAAAAACGAAATAAACGAGATATCCCATTTCGAGATTCCTGCAAAGGACCCCGATAAGCTAAGGAAGTTCTACACAGATGTATTCGGCTGGAAGTTTAAAAATTCAGCAGCGTTGAATATGCAGTATTGGAACATAAGCACTGGAACCAAGCATCTCCCTGGAGTGAATGGTGGATTGTATAAGAAAGGTAGTGAAAATGAAACCGTTGTAAACTACATCAGCACACCAGACATAGACGAGTCAATGGCAGAAGTGGAACGGTCCGGCGGGCACATAACCGTAGGCAAGAAACACGTGCTTGGGCACGGATTTACTTCAGTAGGCATAGATCCTGAAGGAAATGCCATAGGCTTGTTTCAAGCTGAAGACAGGGGCTTCTTAAGAGAAAAGGGGAAGCAGAGCCAGAGCGGTGCAAACAGAGTACCATCTAGGTTCAGGAATAACATGACAAAGGATAGCAAATAACCGCTGAGACGTGGTTATTAGAATGGATTTAGGGAAGGCTTTAGGGAGATGTTGGCAACGCCGCGTTCCTCAAAGCACTAAATTCATTCTATGGTAAAAGTTAGGGAATTCAGTTCAGTAAGTATGATATTTGAAAAATGTTGATTGTATGCAAACAAAAGCAGGACATGGGATAGGGTTATTGTTAACAATAATCCTGATAGCAGTAATACTTCTTTTCGTTTTACCGCTTCAAGGAGGACTGTTGTATGCGCTATTGGTTAATACAATAGTAGGATTTATCGTAATTTTCCTGGTAAATGCCATTTTCGGCTTAGGTATAAAGTACGACCTGCTGGTGCTAATCTTCGTCGCTGTATTCGGGCTGCTTGCAGTGGCAATTCTAATAATATTGAACCTGCTCGGCGTCAATGATAGAAATAGGAAGTAATGTGATGATATGTTGTTAGCTATAGTTTTAGGACCTGTTGTATCAGAAATAATAATCATAGCGGCAATTTTATTGGTCTTGTTCATCATCCTCAAGCTTGGAAATGTGATACTCGGGCTGGTACTAAACAGCGTACTTGGCCTAATTGCCATATACATAGTAAATTCTCTATTCAACTTGGGCATTGTATACAATTTAATCACCATCATCGTAGTCGCAATATTCGGGTTGCCTGCAGTTGCAGTCATAATAATCCTAAAATTGCTCGGGATTTCAGTCTGATTCGTATTTAAAAGGTAAAAACATGGAACAAAAAACACAGTCCACGGAACCAAAAACGCATCCGGGAGGAAAAAGAGAAAAATTCTATACAGTTTCAGCACGATTGGTATTTTCCAGCATAATAGTAATACTGATATTGGCACTGATACTGGGGGCATCTGTTATTATCAACAAAGGCCCGATATTTCCGATATTGGGAGTAATATCTGTTGGTCCGTCTGTTACCTACCCTATAATAGTCACTAATAACACTGGGTACCCTGGGGCCACCCCCA
This sequence comes from Microcaldota archaeon, assembly GCA_964550485.1. Lineage (GTDB taxonomy): Archaea > Micrarchaeota > Micrarchaeia > Micrarchaeales > CABMGC01 > JAJZIZ01. The sequence continues at coordinate 4,573 of CAZJZM010000041.1, forward strand.
TGGCACCGATAATAATATCGGTTACATGCAACCCAAATGCACCTGTCTTTGGATGCCTAAATCCGGTCTTCAATACAACTACTGGGATTTTAACTGTTGCAATAAAGCAAACCAGTGGATATAACTGGACTCTTGTAACTGTTCAGTTCATTAAGCCAGGTGTTGTATACGCCCAAGGTCCACCAACAATACCAGAGGTTTCATGGTCTCCGCCAGCAGCAGTCAACGTAACTGGAGGCCTGCTAAACAACACCATCAGATATGTAAACATACCGATAGCCTCAGGACCCGTATCCGTTGGCACAAACATAACGGGCTCAATATGGGCCAAGTATCAATATGAAGCCGGCAGCGCACAACATTATGCGAATATGTCCTCTGCGGTCATTGTGATTAAGAGGGCATCTTGACGGTTTGGTCTTTATACTGAAAGGTGAAAATTTGGGTAAAATAGGAGATACCAAAAGGAAGATTGTCAGGCTTCTATCCGAGAAGAACATGACACTCAGCGAGTTGAGTATTGCGCTGAGCCTTGCAACATCGACCATAAGCGGGCACCTGGACGAATTGAAGGAAGCCGAAGTCATAGCAATGATCGAAAACAGTCACATCAAGAGATGGAAGTACTATACAGTTACACCATCTCAGATCGCTGAGTCCAGGTATCGGCCAAATGGGGGCAAGTGGCAGTTTTATGAGAACATCTCACCTGCAGCAATTACGGCTAAGCAATCTAGTAACGGGCATTAGTTTTTCATAATTAGAGGTGAATTGAATGGCAAAAAAGAGCAGAGGAGGAAGAATGGAAGCGGCTAAGCAACGTGCTGCAAAATACGGAAAAGGCGGAAAGAATAAGCATCCACGCATGGTTAAGAATCGACCTGCAGGAAGAAGGATAATGAGGACTTAGTACATTAGTCACATCGGTTGCGGCGTCAGAAAGATCGCCGCAACTTGATGATTAGACAGAAAATAAGGTAATAACTGGGGATAAAATGTCAGAGGAAGAAGATAGAAGTAGGAGAGCGCAAGAACAGACAGATAGGGACAGGGACTCTAATCAGACCCGAGTAGACTCGCAGAGAAGGCAAGACGACCAAGATAAAACTGATAAAGATGTCCGAGAACAGCAAAGAAGGTCCAATGACGATGCAGAAAAAAGTAGAAAAGAATTTGCTAAGGAGCAACAAGAAGAATCTGACAAGGAGGGCAAAAACCTTGAATTCGAAAGGGCCGAAAGAAGCAAACGTCAGGATTCCGCAGTTCACTGAATCTGTCAAAATTAGTAAAAGAAGTCCTACAATCTTTGAAGTGCATTAAGAAAAGCGATATTTCCAACACTATCTAGGCGATTTTATTTATAAGCAGAAGACAACAGTTAAGAGGCAGAATACAAATTACCTGGAGATTCATTGGGCTCTACCCTTATCACTGATAAACATATATACTCTTTTTGCAGAAGTTTCCTTATGACAAAGGCACCATTCAAGTATCTCTCCCATACTGCAGACGTAGAGTTCGTCGCTTACGGAAAAGACATCAAGGAGGCAATAGAAAACTCTGGATTAGCCCTGCTCAACGTGGCCCTGGATCTCAAAAAGATAAACGCCAGCAAAGGCAAGGTAAAAACGGCAGGCATAAACGAGAAGGCGGACACCGTGGAAAACCTTGTCTGGTTCGTCCTCCAGGACATAATCTCAATGAGGGCCGCTGGCTACCTTAGCGCATTCAAGTTCAAAGTAGATAAGCTAGAAAAGAACCGGAAAGGAGTAAACCTCAAGGGTAGGCTCTTCCACAAAAAGCTCAAGGAAGACTATACCCTGCTTGATGTCAAAGCTGTAACGCCACACGATCTAAGGGTCACCAAGACCAAAAGCGGATATTCTATAAATGTAATAATAGATGTATGAAAGGCAATCTCATGGCTGCGTACACCTCAATGCTCATCTCCGGAAGGCCCGTATCCGGCAAATCAACGCTGGCTTCAGTGCTCTCAAAGATGTACGGCTGGGAAGTCTTCTCAATCGGTAAGCTCTGGAGAGATGAATGGAAAAGAAAATATCCAAACCAGGAGATAAGGTTCGAGCAATACTGGGGCAAGACAAGCGCAGAAGAGAATCTGAAGATGGACCGTAAAGCAAAAGAAATCATTGAAAAGGGCGGAGTGATAGGAGATTTAAGGGTCTCAGCAGTAACGGACGATCCAAGAGTCCTGAAGGTATTCGTAGACGCAGACATGGATGTGCGGATTGAAAGGGCAAAAAACAAAAAGGAGTACGCAAAACTACCAAACGAGAAAATAAGAGCAATTCTAAATAAAAGAGAAAAGGACGAATTGAAAATGTACAAATCCACATACGGCAAGAACTACGACTACAGGAATCCTCTCAACTACCATCTAGTCCTAAATTCGGGAATGCTGAGACTAGAAAACGAAGCAAAGGCAATAGCAGAACTTATGGAATAGCCCTCTCTCATAGTTTAGTATCCTAACAAGACCTTCTGCGGCAACCATTTTAAATCTTCATATGTATATAAACGTGAAATTGGTGGAACCGAATAGCAGTCTACTCCATATCGGCATAGACTGATGCATGTAATTTCATTTGGGAAAAAAATGTACATTTTAAGAGTTTCCATACTCAAACGAAAAGAAATTGCAAAAGATACCATAGAAATCGAGCTTGATCTGAAGGGTCAGCAGTTCAGTTTTCAAGCTGGGCAGTATATACGCCTTACCATACCCGAACTCCTATATTCAGATCCAAAAGGTAATTATCGCGATTTTTCCATTTCATCCTCTCCAAATAATCGGAAAGCCCTAAAGATTGCAATGCGCATCTCCAAGAGTGGATTCAAAAGGACCCTCCTAAAGCTGCCGATAGGTAGCAAAGTACAAATTACCGGTCCTCACGGGGTATTCACGCTTCCTGAAGACCTTAATCATCCAATAATATATATTGCGGGAGGCATAGGCATTGCCCCATTTCTAAGTCAATTGCTATATGCAAACGAAAAGAAACTCAAATATGAGACAATATTGTTCTACATAAATAAAAATCCAAAGAGAGCCG
>CAZJZM010000042.1:0-7510 GCA_964550485.1 Microcaldota archaeon
CTGTTTGGGTTGAAGCTGCTCCTGTTGGTGCTGTCACTGTGTCTGATTGTAATGTAACTGCAGTCTGCGCTAGCGCCCTACCATTAAGCATTGCGCCGGTGTTAATCACAATCGCAGTCTGTGATAATATAATTCCCTGCATGTTGGAAGTGGTTCCTAGGGTCGCTTGGCCAGCAACCTGCCAGAAGACGTTTTGAGGCTGCGCGCCGCCAGTTAGGATAATACTTACTCCGTTGCCCACATTAAGATTTTGTGCTATCTGGAAGATCCAGACATCGTTTGGCCCTCCTGAAAGAGTGAGGGTAGTTGGTATTGTAACTCCTGTTGACCACTTATAAAGGCCAGGAGCTAATGTCATCCCACCGATGTTTCCTGCGCCCAATTCGGTAGCGGTTGGATTTGTCCTCCCTGCTGCATCAGTATATGCCGTTTGCATGTCGCTTACGGCTGTAGTCATCATAGTCGGAGTCGGAGCAGAATAGTCGGCTGCATATGCTTTTCCAGTTACCAGAGGAGATGTCGCAAATTGGGTTGAGGAGTCTAGTGTTAGTCCGAATCCGGTTATCGCAGTGCTGCTGATCGGACTTACGCCGATATTTCCAACAATAGAGGTGGTTCCTGTGGAGGAAATGCCCGATTTTGATAGAATCGCAAAGTTACCAGCAGATCCAAGATTTACCGCTGCTGGGCCTGCTGCACTAACTGTCGAGGACAGAAAGAGAACTGAGGCCATGGCCAGACTTAAGATCAAGACGGATAGAGTTTTATACAAGATATCATCTGTAAGTAATACTTTAGTAGATTATATAATACTTCCGTTTTTAAAGTTTGCTTTTTTCTTTTAAACTTTAGTTTGTGATGGTTTTAAATACTTTACCTTACAAGACATAGCATGGCAAAACGGACAATAAGTAATGCTACTAAGCCTACAACCAGAGTAACCGTTACGAAAAGTAGGAAAGGACAAACAACTAGGACAACCACTACAAAAAGCACGTATAGGCCAGCAGCTAGAAGGACTCCTACAATTAGAAGGAGAACGCACCCAAGGATGATTACAAATACAGTATATGTTACAAGGAAAGGCCATGGCGGGGCCATAGCAGCCATAATAATTATTGTCTTGCTATTATTGGTTTTTGGAGCCTATTTGTGGATGAATCCAATAGTAACCGCTGCCGAGCAGCAGAGCTATTTCACGAACCAGCTTGCCGCGCTACAGAATGGCAACCAGAACCTAACAGCCTACTACCTCGCCAATGCTGGCAATTATAACATTCCACTAAGCCAGAGCTGGGCGGTTGAGGTAACTGACCAGAACCCGACAAGCGGAGTTATAGTCGGACAGCTTACAATTACCTGGAACGGGCAGAGCCAGAGTCTCTCAATACAGGATGGGATAGTAGATACCGGGATAACTCCCACCTATGCTGTGACGCTCACTCCTTCCGAATTTGAGTCCTTCTCACAGACCGCTGTTTCAAGGAACACTGCGGCTGGGTTTGCCGATTATGTGGCATACTATCTTACAGGGCAGTTGAAGTACACGCAAGTAAGGTAAATAGAAGGACTTGCTTTTCTATAGAAAAAGAGTATGAGTTGAACCCTTAAGCCCTGGAAGGGGATCGAACCCTCGACTTCTTGTTTACAAAACAAGCGCTCTACCACTGAGCTACCAGGGCTTTTGCTTATTCATGAGAGGAAAAGGATTATATTGCTTTATTCTTTTTTCTCCATATAGACATAGAGGCCTATCAGAATTATAACGCCAAGGATTATCGAGATTATGGAGATGAGCCTGAAGGAGAAGAATCCCGCAGGTACGGTCTGGTATTCGCTGCTTATCAAATATGACACCATACCCAAAGCCAGCAGTGCGATTCCGCTTATGAACTGAGCTATAGGTATGTGCATCCTTGTTTTCGGATTGAGGTTGGTAAGGAGGTCGAACTGGGAGAATTTCTTGCAGCGCATGCACTGCATGTATCTATATCGGCCCAGCCGCATCGAGGTCAATGATCCTCCAGGTATAAACACGTATTCGAACGTTTTCTTGCACTTCGGACATTTCACTTTTGTCCTGAGTCCGAATACCACATTTATCCCAATAAAATATAACGGATCACTTGGATATCGTCTGCCTTTGTTTTGCGACGACGACTCTTACCTTGCCTACGTCCTTGACAAAGTGCTTGCCCCTCATTATGAGATTCTTCTCTATCTTCTTTGGCTTGAATAGGGTAGAGAGGTAGAATACCGTCTTTTCCACGTCGAACTCCTTGCATGAGAAGATGTCTATTGAAACGTGCTTCTGCTCCTTCCAGGTGTGTATGGTTATGTGCGACTCGGCGATGAGTACGAACGCAGAGATTCCGCCCTTGTCGAATGAGTCCGCCTTTCCCTCATAGGGTATTATCTGTGGAGCCGTTATCTTGTGCATGCCTATCAGCGCTGGCATTTCATCAAGCACCTTGAAGATGATCTCCTTGGAGTTTATCGCGTTATCATCGCATCCGGTCAAATCTAATGTTAGATGTGGTCCTAGCATGTTATATCCTCATTTTATGAGCGTAAAAAGCGGCGCTTACCCTGCCTACTAATTCTAATCCAGAAGAAGCGGAAGAATGCTCCCCTATAGCAGGGGACGCGTTCTGTGGTTTTGTGTTGAACATCTTTATCTTATCCTAGCAAATAATTTATTTTTCTTTTTTGGTCGTTTTGTGAATAAATAACAAGTAATAGATATTTAAATCTAATTGTTTTGGCTATTGTATCTTGATAATAGAATTATATCATCCTATCAGACTAGACGAGAAGAGAAGCAATAATAACATCTTCTGCGGATTATTAACGGAGATTATCTCTTAGACGGATTATATGAAGATGGCTGAGCTTAAGGGAAGGCTTCCCGAGGAAGCCATAGAGAGCGCTGTAAAGAGAGGGATAGCAGAGCTCACACCTCCGCAGGAGGATTCTGTCAGGAAGGGCCTTCTCTCCGGCAGCCATCTAGTCGTCGCCTCGCCGACCGCAAGCGGGAAGACGCTGATAGCGGAGATGGCGATGCTGAAGACCGTCGTCTGGGAGAGAAAGAAGGCGATCTATGTGGCGCCGATGCGTGCGCTGGTAACCGAAAAGTACAATGAATTAAAGCAAGATTATCCGTACCTGAAAATAGCAATCTCGGTAGGAGACCTGGATTCACTCGACAGCTGGCTGGATAAATATGATATAATACTCGTCTCCACCGAGAAGCTGGACAGTCTCATAAGGCACGGGCTCGGCTGGCTCGACCAGGTTGGTGTCTTCATCTTCGACGAGGTTCACATGCTTGACGACGTCTCCAGGGGACCGACGCTCGAGATCCTCATGACAAAGCTCAAGAGGCTCAGTCCCAGGGCCCAGATGATAGCGCTTAGCGCGACCATAGGCAACGCGACCGAGATAAACGAGTGGCTGGGAGGAGAGCTGGTCACCAGCGAGTACAGGCCCGTCCCTCTGCAGAAGGGAGTGGAGGTCAGGGGCAGTGTCCTCTACGATGGCGAGGAGGAGAGGCTCAGGGGCAGCAGCAAGGTAGCTGAACTGAGGATAACCGAGGATACGCTTGCGAGAGGTAAGCAACTCATCGTCTTCTACGCCAGCAGGAGGAACACCGAATCAGGCTCGGAGAAGCTTGCAACGGTCGTCTCTAAAACCTTGGGCGTGAAGGAGAAGGAGGCTCTCAAGAAACTCGCCGATGAGATATTGAATGTGCTGGACAAGCCGACCTCGCAGTGCGAGAGGCTGGCAAGGCAGGTGGAGCAGGGAGTCGCGTTCCACCATGGAGGGCTTGTGAACAAGCAGAGGAATCTTATAGAGAATGCATTCAGGGACGGAAGGATAAAGGCCATCTGCGCGACAACGACCCTAGCGTATGGTGTCAATCTGCCCGCACACACGGTTGTCGTAAGGGATACTAGCAGATACGGAGGGAACGAGGGCATGCAGAAGATAAGCGTCAATGAGGTGCTCCAGCTCTTCGGAAGGGCCGGCAGGCCCAAGTACGACAAGGAGGGTAGGGCCCTGTTGATAGCGAAGAGCGAAGACGCGGCTGACTTTCTTTACAAGATGTACATAAAGGCAAAGCCTGAGGCCATAACCTCTAAACTGGGAGTCCTGCCAGTTCTGAGGACCCACGTGCTTGCTTTCATCGCATCGGAGTTCCTGACAAGGAGCGATTCGATGCTGGGTTTCATCTCCGAGACCTTCTACGGCCACCAGTATTCTGATACCGGAGGCATACAGGAGATATTGGACGAGATATTGGCGGAGCTGACCGAATGGGGTTTTGTCGAAAGGAAGGTAGGAGCATACAAGGCAACGAGAATAGGGGAAAAGGTGAGCGAGCTCTACATAGACCCAGTCTCTGCCAAATGGATCATAGATTCCATCCCAAAGGTGAAGGACGAGGTCTCGGGACTCTTCATGATAACCAACACCCTCGAGATGCGGCCCTATTCCAAAGCAACGGACGAGGCCGAACTCGAGCTCCAGCTCTACACTGAGATGCTCAAGGTGCCCAACGACCTGGAATCCTACTACGAGCCGGAGCGGGCCTTCAGCACCGCGCTGATGCTCCGCGACTGGATAGGCGAGAGGAGCGAGGCCGAGCTGCTGAAGAGGTACGGGGACACGCCGGGCTCGCTCTACACCAAGATCTCCAACGCCGACTGGCTCCTCTACTCGAGCATCGAGCTGGCCAAGCTGCTGCGCATCAGCTACACCAAATTGTTGGAGATAAGGGTCAGGGTCAAGTACGGCATAAAGAAGGAGCTGCTCGACCTAGTCAGGCTGGAGCAGGTGGGACGCGTTAGGGCGAGAATGATGTTCGCGGCAGGCATTAGGGGAGTCGCCGACCTTCGAAAGGAGGGAGCCGAACAGAAGCTCGAGAGGCTCTTCGGCAAGGAGATAGCTAAGAAGATTTACGTCCAGGTAAAGGAATTTGCCGATTAAAAGAAAATCGAATCGGTATTTACCTCGTTAATCTCGCCATTTGCCTTCAAAAAACAGCCTTGGAACGTTTTATGAGAGGTTATCCTCGCATGCGATAGTTTTTAATAGTTAATCTATGCATCTATAATTACAATTCAAGGCGAATAGCATGGGAATATTTGATAAACTAGGCCAGACCTTTGGCTCACAGAAGGGAATGAACATAGAGGACTACATGAACTCTGCGGAGATGGAAGACGTAGATCTTTTGCACGAACCGGCTGATATGTACATAAAGCCTGTATCCATAACTAGCGAGAGGGATCTAGAGCCGATAGAGGAAGAGATCAAAAAGAAGAACATCATACTTCTTGACATATCCGAGCTGAACAAGAGGCCGACGACCAGGAACACGATAGTGGCAAGCTTGAAGGCGTTCGCAGACAAGATAAATGGGGACATAGGCCAGATAGACGAGAACAGGATACTCATAACGCCGACTAAGGTAAAGATCATAAAGAGAAAGAAGTCGGGCGGCAAGTAAATTCTACTTGAGCGCTGTTATCAGGGCATGAAGTTCGCCCCTGTTTAGATGTGCCCTTCTGACCATCTTTGAGAATATATTCCTCACGGAGGTTCTATTCCTTATTTTTTTACCTTTGGTCATTGAATCGAAGGTCCTCATCAGCACCTCCAGCTCCTGCACTGAAGGCATTTCAGGGCTGATCCTTTCATATCCTGAGAAATCGCCTCTTGTGAAGGCGTAGAGCAGTATGGCAAGCGCATGCGAGATGTTGAGGCTTGAGTAATTGGGATCTGAGGCTATGTGGAGCAGTATGTCGCACTTCTCCAATTCTTCGCGGTTGAGGCCCTTGTCATCCCTGCCTATCACCAGGCCGACCAAAGCGTCCTTCGGGTAATCAGCTTTGAGCTTTTCAATTGCACCATCCAAGGTGTACTCCCGCTCATTCATTCTCTCCCCTTTTCTCCAGATCCCAGTTGTTCCGAGAACGATGTCGCATCCTAGTATGGCCTTTTCAAAGGTCTCGTAAACCTTTGCGGTTCTGAGCAGATCAACTCCGTGCTTTGAGAACATGATAGCCTTCTTTCCCTTCAAGTCAGCCCTAGGATTTACGAAAAAAAGTTTCTTTGTCCCAAAGTTCTTCGCCACTCGTGCAACATAGCCCGCATTCATCTGGTACTTGGGATCCACTATTATGATTTTCAATTGTCTCATGGAATTTAATTATAAATGAATGGAAAAGAATATATCTAAGACAGAAAGCGCGTTGTGATCTAACCCCCAAGAATAAGACAGTTACTGTTGGAGCTAGCTTAATGCTGGCGTTAAACTCACTTGGCCTTTTCGTTCATAAATTGAGCTAATATCGGATCGGATATAAAATATTTGTCTTTTTCGTTTTTCTCTACATAACCAAGCTTATTAAGTGTGTTTAGATGTTTTGATAGAACAACATTACTAAAACCTGTTGAATCTATTAGATCAACAAATCTCATTGGTTCTTTTGATAGATTCTTTAGAATCTCCATCAGCCTTGGAGAACCTATCCCTAATTTTGCTATACTCTTAAGTTCTTGAGATATTATCTTCTGAGCCTCTTTTATAGTCTCAGTCAGAGCAGAGTTTGGATTTTTTATATGTGAATAGTTATAGCCAAAAAGAGTAAGCCAGCCAGGAAGACCGTCCAAATGTTCTTCTACATTTATTGCAGATTTGTCATCTAAGTCTAAACCGATTTCTTTTGTGCCTGCCTTAAGGAAGTTTATGCTAGTTGATGACGCCCATCTTTTAATTTCAATTTTTGTTATGGCTCTTCCGTATAATGGACTCTGCGCTCCAGGATCTATTATTGATTTCATAACACCTATCATTGAACCGGTTATTATAAAAGTAACATTATCATAGTAGTAATCATAAAGATGAGCAAGTAACATAACTACTTTTTTAGGATTTTTAAGCCATTGCGCTTCGTCTATTAACACAAAGAAATGTTTAGTTTTTTTGATTGCAGAGTTTAGATTTCTTGTAGATAGATTTTTCTTGTAGTCTATCTCTAAATTTATTGGGAGATGAGGAACTTTGATTCCGGCTTTTATGCTTAGTGATTCTTCTTTTGCAAGTGCATCGTTCAAAGCCTTTACAAAATTATTATTTTCTCTTGCATCTAAAATGATTGCCTTTTGTTTTAGTTTAGTTATTGCGCATTCCGCAAGGGATGTCTTCCCTATTCTTCTAGGCCCTAACAGAATTACCCAGTTTTTCTCGCTTAAATAACTAACAAGATTTTCTAACTCCTTCTCTCTGCCATATAAGAAGTGTGGATCTGATTTAGGTTTCGTATCGAATAATTTCATATTAAGACCCTTTATTAAGTATATATGCTATCTAATTAATAAATCTTTCTTATGCACGTATACTAAGTATACCCCTTTACTAAGTATATATTACTCAAGCCAAAAAACAGATCCCGTTGGAGAGAGTTGAACTCCCAACCTATCGGTATCTTCCTTGGAAGCTTGT
>CAZJZM010000043.1:0-5043 GCA_964550485.1 Microcaldota archaeon
TTTTCAAAAATATGGAATTTTCTGTCTCCGAAAGAAATAATTGTTGGACAACGTTCAGTAAACTGCCGTCTTGAATAATTATTCAAAATATACAATCTGTTGTGTTTTTTTATTCTAATCTTACATTATAGATAAGAATTATACAATAAAAGAGAGTAAACGTTAGATTTAAATATGAAGTTAAAGAGAGTTTATATTTAGGGATAAAATATGTTTGATGCGTTTAGGGAAAGAAAATTGGAAAGACTTGTTAGAAATTCCCAAGCAGAAATTTCAGGTAACGAGGCTGGACTTGGAGGCCATCCACTAGCAAATTTATTATATTACAAACCTGTATATTTAGACATAGCTTTAAGGGACAAAAAACGTTTTCTCCCATCAAGAATACTAGGATTGGAGAATAATAGAGGTCAGTCTGTCGCTCAGATTCTCTTAGATAGTTCACGTATACCTGATACAAAAACCATAACATTTCTCGCGCGGATGCCAAAGGCGCTTCAACTTCAGGATACTCATGGTGGAACTATTGCACATAGACTTGCTAGATACTCTGAGGCTGTAGAATACCTGATGAAAATGCCTACAGAGATATTAGGATTGTGCGATAACAAAGGAACCACAGTAGCGCATGTCTTAGTAGGACGACATCCAGAATCAATAAGATATATAATAAATAATCAAGGATTGCTAAGCTTAAAAGACAACAAAGGCGTGACCGTAGCTCACGAAGCTGCAAAATACGTTGAGTCGGTAGAATATTTTGTGAAAATGCCTGAGATATTAGCTTTAGTGAATGGAAGCGGCATCAGTGTTGCTAGCTGTCTCTTAAAACATGAAAGTTTTGTACAGGAGATAGAAAACATTCCTGGGATTCTGAGGATAGGGGAGGAAAATGGTGAAACGTTTGGACACATAGTCGCATTGTCCCATCCTGAAGTTTTATTAAAGATGATTGATAGACCAGAGATTTTGGAAATTAGAAATGAGGCAGGATCCACAGTAGCACATTATCTCGTTGAAAAATGTTTAGAGAATAAGAACCCTGATGTCTATTTCACACAGGTAAAGCAATTAGCTGTTTTGGCAGGTATGCCGGATATGTTAAGACTCGCGAATGCAGAAGGGGTTACTATTGCGCATATGCTTGCAAATTCCCAAGTGTTTGTTAGTGAGCTTGCAAAAACACTTACACCTGATGAAATTGGAGCCTCAGACTTTAAAGGAAGTACTGTTGCACATAGACTTGCCATGCATTCTGGATCGGTAGAGTATCTGGTGAAAATGCCCGAGATATTGGCCTTAATGGATGGAAATGGGGTCAGTGTTGCTCACACACTTGCTGAACATTCTGGATCGGTAGAGTATCTGGTGAAAATGCCCGAGATATTGGCCTTAATGGATGGAAATGGGGTCAGTGTTGCCAATAATCTTCTAAAGCATTCGACATTTATACAAGAACTTGGAAATTTCCCAGAGATTCTGAAAATAAAAAGCAAAAATGGCGAAACAATAGGACATGAAATTGCAATTTCTCATCCTGAGATTATATTTAAGTTGATTGATAGACAGGATATTCTAGAGAGGAAGAATGCCTCCGGAGAGACAGTGGCCCACTATCTTATTGGATGGGATATTGCAGAAGGAAAAGTACGATGCACACAAATAAGACAATTAGTTGATTTTGTAAATATCAAACAACTAAAGCAATTAGCTGTTTTGGCAGGTATGCCGGATACGTTAAGACTCGCGAATGCAGAAGGGGTTACTATTGCACATATGCTTGCAAATTACCAAGTGTTTGTTAAAGACCTGGTAAAATATCCTGATATTCTTAGATTAAGGGATAATAAAGGAAATACCGTTGCGCACGGTTTAGTTGCTGAGGCTTTGCCGTTTCTTGTTAAAATGCCAGACATATTGGCATTGAAGGATGGAGATGACACCACCGTTGCACACAGACTTGCTAAATATCCAGAATCTGTACAGTACTTAGTCCAAATGACAGATATGCTTTGGAGTAAAGATAGACGTGGATATGCGTTAGCCCATAAACTTGCCATGCATACTGAATCTCTGAATTTTTTTGAACATTTTGAGAAGTTACTAGAACTTAGGGATAATGGAGGAGATACTGTTGCGCATTATCTTGCAAGACACAGAGGTGCATGTAGGTATTTAATAAACAATCTAGATGCATTAAAACTAACAGCGGAAAACGGTTTAACTGTCTTGCATCAACTCGTTGAAACAGACGAAGAGGCGATAGAACATATTGTAGGTCATAGAGATATACTCATGTTGAAAGATAGCGATGGGATACCATTTGCGCATTATCTGACTATTTATAAAAATGCCATTGAACATCTAGTAAAAAATCAAGAAGCTTTAGAAATTAGAGATCCTAAAGGATTTACAGTTGCGCATTACCTTGCCAAACATTACGATTCTATACAGTACCTTTTGAACATGCCAGAGGTGCTCAGATTATCGAATGCTGATGGATGGACAGTAGCACATGAACTAGCAGATAACTTTAGCGAACTTATTATGAAGTTATATGAAGAAGGGAAAATTGGAAGTGATGTTGTAAATCTTAGAAACAGAGACAACATAACAGTAATAGATGTTCTGAGAGGGAGACTGGCAATTAGAGAAGATATACTGAGAAGAAATAGAGAAACTACAATACAAGAGGAAAGACTTGAGGCCGCTATACAGGAGAATCGGGCTAAAACCGCAATGGCTGATGCGGCAGTTGCAGAGTTAGATAAGAAAAGGGCTGAGGCGCTAAAGGCCATGGCAGCTGCAAGAGAACGTGTTGCTAATGCGGTCATAGCAGAGGAAGAAGCTAGGAGGAAAGCGGCAATTGAAGCGGAAAGACGGCTACGTGAAGTCCCATGGAGCAATCAGAATCAGTTTGGAGGCGGAAGCAGTTTTGGAGGAGGCGGAGGTGGTGGGATTCCAGAACCGCCACATTCCCCGCGCGATTTTACCGGCCCAGGAGGAACGCCGAGATCTTATATCGAACCTTGATTAGCAGCAATGAAAATGTAGAAGGGAATTGACAGGACATGCAATGCCCAGCAAGAAGGGTTAGGAGGAGCTCCTTTTGTTATAGATGCGGAATGACATCAATAACGAAGGATCTCCTGAGGTCCTATGAGATTGATCGGCTAAGCTGTTGGTAGGTTTTGGAGGCTCATTGAGTATATGTAGATATCTTTATATATATTTTTATATGTATAGAATCATGGAATACAAGACCGTCTTGCTCAACTCGGAGGCTTACTCGAAGATGCGAAAGGCCAAGGAGGCTATGGCTAACAAGACAAAAAGCAAGATAAGCTTCAGCGATCTCGTGAATGAGACCTTCGGCAAGGACATAGAGCTGTTGGGCCTGGACAGCGGTCTTTTGGCTTATGTAAAGGATGCGTGCAACTCGATCAAGAAGCGGGATTACGTGAAAGGCATCATCCTATTCGGGTCCGTGGCAAGAGGCACCTATAACGAGCACAGCGACATAGACCTCTTTATAGTGGTAGATGACAAGATCTCGCCCATCGAGGCCTTGGAAAGCGTTGCGGAGATTGCGAGGAGGCTCGGTAAGACGGCTTCATCACTAAGGGCAAAGAGACTGCCTTCCTCGCTGAACCCGATGGTGGTCCAGAGCCGCCAGTTGGCCGAGGTGAAATCCATATACCTTGACATATTGGATTATGGCATAGTTATTTACGATCCCGATGGCGAGATGAAGGAATTTATGGATTCGCTGAGACTGGTAAAACACAAAAGGCAGTATACGGAGTATGGAGAGGTGCTTGAATGGAGTCCATGAAAGCGCTTGAGAGTTCTGAGATGTGGCTTCGGACGGCGGAGGCGGCATTTGAAAAAAAACTCTACCCAAGCTCGCTCTATGCGCTCGAGATGGCTACGGAGATAGCCCTGAAGGCCGTCTTGGTTACCATGCGTGTAGACGTGCCGAAGACCCATAATATGACCCAGATGCTAAAGGATATCTTTGATGAAAAAAGGAGTTTGTTGCCAAAGGAATTCCTGGAAAACGAAGGGTTTGCCATTGAAGTGCTTTCTGATCTGCTTCTGCTGAGAAATCCAGCCGGCTATGCGTATGAAACCAACATCTCGACTTCTGAGTTCGAATCCAAGGCAGAAGAGTACATAAAGAAAACAGATAGGGTTTTGAAACTTGCAAAGACTGCAATAGAATACATAAGTAAAAAACAGAAGAAGTAATTTCTTGGAGATCTGATGGCAGAAATAAAAATAAGCATAATTATACCCACTTACAACGAAGAAAAGTACATCGGTAGGACTTTGGAGAGCATAAAAAGCCAACCTTACAAAAACATAGAGGTAATAGTTGCGGACAGCGATAGTTCCGACAAAACAAGAGAGATAGCAAAAAAGACTTATTCTGGAGTTAAGATTGTCTTGAAGAAAGAAAGGGGCGTAGGCAGAGCTTGTAATGCCGCGGCTAAGATTGCGAAGGGAAGCCTTTTGATGTTCATAGATGCGGACACCTCAATAACAAAAAATCTTTTGAAAGCCTATGAGGCCGCCTTCGAAGACAAGGAGGTAGTAGCAGCTACAGGCCCGATAATTCCGCTTGAGAAGACAACAAGATCGATTGAACTGGGATACAAGATGGTTTCTGTCTATACAGTAAAGCTCTTCATGAAGATAGGCAAGCCTTCCACCATAAGCTCAAACCTCATGGTGAGGAAGAGCTCCTACCTGAAGCTCGGAGGGTTCAGCACCACTATGAACACCTATTACGATTGGGACCTCTCCAACAGGTTGAAGGATATTGGAAAGATAGTTTTCGTTGAAGATGCGATAGCTAAGACCAGCATCAGGAGGATAGAGAAGTGGGGAATGTTCAGGTACTTCGCATTCCACGCTGGGAATGTGGTAAGATACAACCTCTTCCACGAGCCCAAGCAGGATTATGAGCCGATAAGGTGAACCCGTTTCTTCTCCGATGGCCGTCCTTATTTTCCTCGTCAACTGGCAACCGAAACAAAA
>CAZJZM010000043.1:5053-7434 GCA_964550485.1 Microcaldota archaeon
CTTCCACGAACCGAAGCAGGACTATGAACCCATAAGATGAACCTTTTTCCATTTTCGCTTCCTGATCTGATTTTCCTCGACAACCTTTAACCGAAACAAAACCGAAATGAGAGAAGCTGTTATAAATGTTAGCATGTTTAATATCAGCTTATGGCGAGGAACGGCTCTACGAAAAATAAGATACTGAGCATGATAGCAAAAAAGGACCGGACTCTCAGTGACATATGCGTTGAGCTCAGCCTTGCGCCTTCTACAGTGAGCCAGCATCTCCAGGAGCTGAAGGATATAGGAGCCGTGGAGTGGGTGCAAAACGATCACGTAAAGAAATGGAAGTATTACAAGCTGAATCCCGATTTTGACTATAAGAAACTTGGAGTCGGAGAGTTGCCAAGGGAGAATTCCAGGAATATGCCTAATAGGATCTTCTTTTATTCCATGGGAATTGCGGCTCTGGCGGTGGTCGCATACTTGGCTGTTTCTACTTTCATGGGAAACGTTCAGAGCAGCAGCATGGTCCAGGTGAGGCTCACTGACCCTCCAATAGTGCCCAGCGGGACCCAGGGGCTTTACATTAACTACTCTTCAGTATCCATACACGCTGTCGGCAATGGTAACTCCGAGTGGATACAGTCAAATGCCAGCGGCACGGTTAACCTGCTTTCACTGGTAAATTTCAGCCAGATGATAGCAGGAGTGGAGGTGACACACAATTCGAAGATAGATGGGGTTAGGTTCAACATAAGCTCGTCATACATCCTGATAAACGGCACGGCGTACAACGTGAGCGTCCCCAGCGGAGAGATAAACACCCATATACTGGAAAACAGGTACGTGAACGCCAGCTCCGAAGTGCTTGTGGACTTCTCGCCGACAGTTGTTGCCATGTATGTGAACGGCTCTTCGGAGTTCGTGATGCTGCCTTCGGTCAGGGCTGTTGTTGCAAATGCCCAGGAGACAAAGAGCGGAAAAATGGGCGCTGCACGGCGCGGAGAGAAGACCAGGCTTAGCAATGATGAGATAGAGATGCTTTATAACTCGGAATCGTACCTTTCAATAACGGGAGCTTCGCTTACCTCGGAACAGAACGGCTCTACGGAGGTCAGCATAAGCGTAAAGAACAGTGGGAACAGCAGCGTCGACCTCAGCAACATAGTGATACTTGGCAACCAGACACCGGTGACAACGCTTAACTTTACCTGCAACGGCAGCACGGACTCGGTAAACAGCATGGTTTCCCAGTGGTGCAGCCGCCTGGAGGAGATTGGTTTGAAGGCCGGTTCAAACGGTACGAGCGTTCGCAGTTCTTTTGATACGCTGCAGAGGATAGCATATTGCAGAGGAGTGGAATTCATAATAGAGAGAAACGGCACATTGGACCTTGTTGGCAGCGGAAAGTTAGGAGCTGGCAATGAAGGTTACCCATATACGCCGTTCAATTATACGCTTGCTCCGGGAGGCTCCGCAACCTTCAGCTTTGGCGGGCAGCTGGCGCTGCGCGGCAACCTGGAGATATCGTTGGTTGATGGGGCCCATTACAGGATTGCGGTCCTGGGAGAATCCGGGGCCCATGCCTTGGAGAATGTGACGGCAGGTTAACCTTGAAAAAAATAAAATTGTTGGCTATTGAAACTATTGTGTGGATATCTTGAAAAAGAACGAAAGACCTAACGTCATTTTCCTTATGCTGGATACATTGTCCGCCGACCATCTGAAACTTTATGGAGGCAACATAAAAATGAAGAATCTTGAAGCGATGGGGAGGACAGGGGTCATATACAAAAACGCGGTGGCTCCCGGAACATACACCCTACCTTCCCACACCTCGCTCTTCACCGGAAAGAGAGTAAGGGAGCTCAAGAGCTTCATAAAAGACCCGATGAAGAATTATGGGAAAAACACGGATCCCCTCCTTCTGAAGAACAGGTACATAGGGGACAAGGACACGACGCTCGCCATGCGCATGTCCTATCTGGGATACAAGACTGCGCTTCTCTCAAACAATCCCTTCGTGAGCACCACGACGGGCCTGGGCCAGGGCTTTTCCTTCATAAAAAACATATTCATAGAGAAGAAGCTCGACGCACACAAGACCTCGCTCGGGCTGATAGGCAACGACATGACAAGGGAGGGCCTCACGAAGCTCGCCTACTACCTCTCGGCCTTCATCCCGAAGAAAAGGCTTGACAGGTTGTATCTGGAGCTCAGGCAGGAGCTGAACAGGAAGTTCGTGAAGGAATCGAACTTCCACAGCCTGGACCAGGGAGCGGAGCTGACCAACAGGATAGCCGATGATTATCTCTCGAAGACCGGGAATATGAATCACTTCATGTTCCTGAACTACATGGAGGCGCACGAAGGCTACCCCACGAACATGGTGGTGT
>CAZJZM010000044.1:0-7400 GCA_964550485.1 Microcaldota archaeon
TCCAGGATGGAAGGGGGGTCTGTGACAATATCCCGCCTTAGTCAAATCACCCTCATTGAATGTCTTTGTGCCGTTATTTGTTTTCTCTCGGCAAGTCTTACAGGCATTTGGATTTATGATAACCTTGAATTTATGTATGCCAATATCACTAGCGGAATCCAGTATCTCTTGGCTTTGCATGTTCTTGTTCTCAGTCTCAAATGCTCTTTTTGCTTTATAGTATTCAGAAAGTTTGTCGTTATATGATTGAAGTGCTTTGATTATCTGAGAAGCATTTTTCCCTTTAGACTGGAGACTTTCTATATACTTTTGTACCTCACGTATTTCCTCTTTTGTCAATGCGTCTGAAGACTTGAAAAAATACTGAGACTTTCCAATTGTAATATTGTTTTGATATGTTATTGTTTCCCCACTCAACTGCGTGGCTTTTTCCTCAGCTTGCATCCTTTCTGTAAATGCCTCTTCGTAGTTTGCTTCTCCCTCAACCCAAGACACAATCCATTGTTCCCCATCACTACGAATCTCAACTCGCTTAGGCGGATTAACAAAACCTTTCCAGAATTGTTTGAAGTTTTTTCTCATATTAAACAGGGAGGGACAGGACGGCCTCGTAATGGTCTACTGTATTCGGGGTAGAATACGCGGGCACAATACCCACAACAACATATTCAATAGTCGATGATGACGTTGGTAGTCCTGTGACAGTAACTACCCTATCTTCTTCAAGAAGAGAATACGCGGATCCAAAGTACATGATTCCAGATGGCTCTGGACGTTCCCCCGTCTGTGCGAACTGAATTGCCTTAGAAGAAAATGCGAGTTTGCAAGGCATACTGGTGTATATTTGAGACCACCCCGCACCAGAAGTGGGTGTTCCATAAACGGGGTTATTCAAAGCGTCCCTACTCGGCGTAGATGTTCTCCTGAATACGTTTACCGATTGTGAAAATAAAGCTGGGGGCATTTTAATATTCTTTTCTGACTATTTTATAGTTTGGTACTATTTTATCACTGACTTTATTATCCATTCTCATCAGAAACTTCATTGCATCTTCGGCCTCTTCTTTGGTCTCGAATTCCTCTACAACTTTTCCATTTTCAGTAAGTTGAAACGGCTTGTTTGCTTTTTTCCAAAACTCCTTGAATTTACTCATGGTGTTATATGATTACGGGTGTGCTAAAAGCGTGCGTGCTAAGCAGGTCGTCAACCCTCCGTAGAAGCTTTGTTTTTGACCCCCAATTAACGGAAAACGTCTGCATATTCATTGATTGCGCTCCAGTGGGATTAGAGCTTCCTGTGGCAAGATAATCGGCCACAAGGAGCGATACCGCCTCCTTTATGTCAAACGGAACTGATTCATTGCTTGTGTAACTTGCTGTAACTGGATAGCTGTAGAAATTTTGATTTGTCAGAACTATTATTCCATTGGCATAATCAGTTACAGTATATTGTGAAGGGGTTAAAAGAACCCCGTTGAGGTATACACTTATAGGTTGGCTTGGGGCAAATAACCTATTGTAGAGGGGTGCTTGATATCTTTTTCCATCTGAATTTCCAACTGGCTGGGTGAGATTTATTCCCGTCTGAACCGATCCATAGCCGAATGTGTAATTAGTCCACAACACTCCAAGTGGTGTCTTGTCAACTATCTCGGCTGGCATGGGAGAACCAACGCCCGTGCCAGAGTTGGAAAGCAATGGGACTATTTTGTAAATTCCAAGATCTGGGAAGTCCTGAAGATAACCAGTAGCACTCGTGTCAATCTGAATGAACCATTTTAGAACTTGGAAGTAAATTGAATTTATATTGCTATAAGGGGCATTTTGAAGAACGCACGTAACCAATTGTGGATTCCACGGACGTATGATTATTCCCGTTTTGGTCTCATCAATAGTTTGCGTATCGAACCAACGACGGCAATGACGATTGACTTCAGCCGAAGCGGTAACCAAAAGCCGATCAAGGCGACCAGATGTATAGATTGGACTGGACGCGGTTATACCAAGACCAATCGCAATTTCATTTGTTATGAAATCGTCTTTGGTGAGATACGGATTGTCTGTGGCTACTATCTTGGGTCTTCCGTAGGGGGTGTTGGAAGTCTGAATTGTCCAATTTCCTGATGTTGGGAAAGGTAAGTTCATAGAATATAAATAGTCTTATATGACTAATTATAGCCCTTACAAGTGCTTATTTAGCGCAAACATAAACCGCTTATGTCTCGTTTCTTTCCGCTCGTACCTGCTACTATTGTAGCAAAGTCCATTTTGATGACTTGACAAAATTAAAATGGATGTATTGTGGTTGACTAATAGTTTTGAACGATTGGAAAAATTTGACAATATTTCTGCCCACGGTTGACACACCCACTTGACAAAAAGTTGTATAATATAGTGTCAATGAAGCCCTAGAAAAAGAAATTATAGATGTTTTTCCAACGCTTCCTTATACATATCAATTTTATTTTCCCAGCCCCATTCATTCTTAACGTACTCTGCCGCCATAGCCCCCTTCTGTCTAACCTCATCTTGATTCTCGTATGCGTGGCGCATCAGTTGCATAAGATGATTTATCTTGGGGATGGCCCACTGGCCACACGGTTCTTTGTAGACGCCTTCAGTAAAGTCTTTGGCATCGTCCATAGTATAATCTATCGTCCAACCCACTTCTGGTATCATATAATCAGCCATTCCAGACCATCCTGTGGCGATTACAGGAACCCCCGTAGCCATCGCCTCTAGTGGTGGAAGCCCGAATCCCTCTCCGTGAGAAGGCCATACAAAGCAATCAATCTCCCTGAAAAATCCATCTATCAATTCTTCGTTGGTGGATGGTGTCATATCTATTTTCATTCGTCGGTCTTTCCTTCCCCACAGGAAAAATGAATTGCTGGTTTTGCATATTAGTCTGACATCTTTTTCATTGGGGAATGCTCTGAAAAAAGCATCTATAAGCGTATCTATTCCCTTCCTCTTTGTAAGCGATCCCATGATACCAAAGGTAAATGGTCTATCGTTATTACGTTCTATTTTGTAAAATTTCTTAGTATCAACTCCCCAATGAACAACTTCTATGGGGATAGTCACCCCACTGTCTTTCATCATGTCAACATTTTGTCTGCATGGAACAATGAGAGCGTGACATGAGTTTATTCTATGAACCCAGCTTGGGGGGATGCGCGTTGTTTCAAAAGGCACTATGGCAATCTTTCTTTCAAATGGGAGACTGAGCCATTCCTCTTTTGGCTGTTCATGTATGATTAATCCCGCGCTTGGATTTATCTCTTTCTTAGAAGCAGACAACACCACTCCATCAGATATGTTAAGCAGTCTTCCAAATTGAGTGGTGGATATATATGGAGACGAATATTTTATTAGGTTTAAACCAACATTACCCCATCCAGAAGTAGTATCTATATCAGCCAGCATCGCCACCTCTCTATCATCCTTGAATATTACTGGATTATACGCAACCTTATCCGAGGGAATTCTTAGATTAAATGTCTTTGCAAGTCTTAATCCCTCCGAGAACGGAACTTCTATTTCTGTACCAGTCCTATAGAATTTTCCGTTATAGAAAATCTCGGATGCTTTGCCCGATTCTATGAAAAGTCTCATGTCTATAATGATACACTTGACAAAAAAGAAATCCACTCGTAAAAGTGGATATCTTTACTAACTATTAGATTAAGCTAGATTTATGAAGGTTCCTGAACATTCTGCAACTGGCCAGTCCAAGGTTCAGCTTTTAGAGCGAGAACAAGGTACTCGTTTACATAAAAGCGGACTGTATCAGCAATCTTTGCAAGCTCTGTGCGACCAAGTGGAACGAGGTCTGCCATCTGGACGCCTTGCTCATCATGACGCAAGAAGTAGATGTTGGAGACACCGTTGCCTGTAGAGCCCGAAGAACCTGTGGCATCAATCGGATACGGGAGAGCGGCATTACAGAAGAAGTCTCCGATGACTGGGATAGGACCGAGAGCGGACTGATACGATACAACGTGATCACCAGCAGTCAGAATGTTCTCACGGCTGTCAACTGCAATGACATAACGAGCGGCCGCCGAGATTATCTGGTTGATAGTGTTTTGCTGACCGAAGGAACAATAGATACCGTCCACCTTTGAACCGCCCTGAATGCGGATAAGCTTGATTATCTTGTCAAAGAGGGGGATGGTTACACCCGACGCTGTGAGAGCCGCACCGCCAGCCGATACAACGTTTGTGGTTTGCTGTTGGTCAAAACCAGCATACGAGAGAGTGTTAGACGAAGTGTTACCCTTAAAGTCTGCCCATTCCTCTGCCTGAATGATGCGGCGAAGGGTTGCTTCTGCTACTTCTGCCTCAATGTCGATATAAGAACGACCTGAAGCAATCATCGGACCAGTGATGACGGCGGTAGTACCGAGGTACTTATAAGCCGCAGTTTGCTGAACATAGTTAGGGTCTGTGGCGTTAGGAAGGTTTCCATCTGCGTAGAACAGGGAAACGAGTCCTGACGGACCATCAGCCGTGTTGTCGAGGCGTGTCCTCTGGTTCCAGAGGTGGGCGAGACCTTCACCCTTAATGCGAGATACGCGGTCTCTGAAAGGCGTCTGTCGGTCCGAAAGGACGACGATGGCACTCTCCAGATCTTGACGAGCCAAGAGAGAGTTCGGAGTAGGTCCTGCGAACGAAATGTTAACGGACTTCTCGACCCTTTCTATAGCTTTTTCTAGTCTTGACGAATTGATCATATTTTTAAAGTTAATTGATTAAAATTTATAATTACTACTCCTGAACTCCTGCTTCACGAATTGCAGAGTACCTGGACTTGTACATATCTTTGAAAGATTGGGTCTTTCCATTTTCTGACTTCTCGACTGTCGTTTCTGCGACAGGGGTTGCGGTTAGAGAATATTTTCGGCCTTCTTTTGAGACTATGTAAGGAACACCGACGACTGAACGAGATTTCTTGAAGCTCGGCTGGCGCATCATATCCCCTATTTCTTTCTGGAGTTCTGAATCATTGCGTATCTGATCTGCAATGAGAGAGGCAAAACCAGGTATTCTTTTTCCACTCTTGGAGAGAGTTTCCTCTGTCTTAAAGACAAAGCTCTGGATTGACTTGACGAATTCACCCATTTCAGAATCACCGAGACTCGACTTACTAGAACTCTTGACGATGCTCTTAACGCCTTTGAGTTGCTTTGTCGTTGATTCTATTACCTTGATGGCTGATGTGATGCTCTTCATAGCACTCTTGAGTTCTTTCGGCAACTTGTCGCCATCCTCTTCGCTCTTGTCCATTTCTTTATCCTCATCGTCGTCTTTCATGTCTTCAATGCCCTTCTCGGTGTCCTTTTCATCCTCATCATCCTTTACACCATCTTCCGTCTTTACTGTTTGAGAATCACCGACCTCCTTTTCCTTTGTTTTATCGGGTGTGTTTTGGTCATGGGCGGGGACAGCAGATTCCTTTTTACCCTCTGCGGCAGAAGTGCCGTTTCCACCATCGTTTTCCTGACCCTCACGATCCTTGGCAACCTGTTTGTCACCAACCATTTCCTCCCTACTCTTGTCTGGATTGGTGGTGTCTTTGGCATCAACTTCGACAGCCGCCTTAACAACCCCCGCGAGGTCATTGATAGCTTTTGTCATGACGTTAGAGAATTGGTCGAACTGAGCTTTTGTAACAAAGCTCTTCTCCGTACCTTCTTCTTTTACTTCGTCTTTCTTGTTTTCGTCTTTCATGTCGTTTTTATTAACGTTATTAGTATTATTAATTGGTTTCCACGAATCTTCGGGGATAGACTTGGCGAACTGCATCAAGTAATCCAACTGCGGATTCTCAAAAAGAAATCTTGAATAAGAAAGGTCTGATTTCTTAAAACTTTCGTTTTGGCTTTTCTGTACTACACCCGACAACCATGCATCGTAGTTTGCTGGCTTATCGGTAACAGATACTTCATCAAGAAGTACATCATAAAAAGTTTTCACATCCTTACCTGTATTCGCGGCCATTTCACGCGACGCACTCATAATCCTGCCCCCAACAGACAATCCATATCTCTTACCATTCTTCATGTCTTCATAAAGCTTGAGAGCAACAGGATGATTTTTATCCAGCTTTGCATCAATGCCGAGTTGATTTCTTTCATCAACATGACCTCGGTATACCTTACCGATAACAGCAGAGGAATCTTTTCCATGCTCCCAACGAAGCGGGACACCTTGCTCATTGATTATTTTGAGCATTGACTGAATGGCAGATTCGGACATTCTTTCGTTGTCGTGATCCACGTTTGTGGTCGTTGCAACCCCAGATATGACCAAATCATTTCCGTCTTCTTTTGCAATAGATTTCTCTATTTGGAAAGAAAACTGGAATCCATCCTTGGATTGTGCTTGAAATATAGTAGGTTTCATTCTCTTATAAGTATAAAGTGTGTGGTTTATTTTTTACTGCTATATGTTACTTTCTCCTTCCCTAATCGCTTCTTCGCTCTCATCTGCCTCGGCTTCCATGTCTTGTCTGGCAAGCAATGATTCTGGAGTTGGACCAGCAAAACCAATACCCATTTCCTTTTTAGCTTCCTTTATCTTAGATTTTATATATGCCTTGTGACGGTGTTCGCTCTTAAATGCCTCGTCCCCAAGTTGTGCGACACAAACCGCATAGGCGTTCGCTTTCGGATTTTTACTCTGAACATCACGAACGCAGTCATCAAATTTCGCAGAGTGAATAGATTCTCCTGGCTTTTCTACCATTTCATTTTCTTCAGCATGAGGATTATCTACTTCACCATTTGTAGATGCTTTCTCTGTTTCAAAATCTTCATTCCGAGCTGTCGTATTGTCCACAGACTTTTGGGCATTTCTTCGAGCCATTTCTTTAGGCCGTTGCTGTCTTTCATATTCGGAAAGTTTTTCCCATTCACGGTCTTGATAATCTTTATCATTTAGCAATCTGTGGGCCTCGTGCTCCATTCCCTTTTCTGCTCCTGGCTTTGACTCTTCCTCTATCGTATCGAGTTGCTCGTCCATCTCGTGGACTTCCTCTTTGACATTATCCAGCTCGTCTTGTACTCCGACATCGTGGCTTTTCCAGAATTCTTTAAATTTAGACATAAAAATAGGTATGTGTTATATACCTTATTATAGGACTCAGTTTGTAGATTTTACTTAATTACGATCACCAATATACCAATTTATAGACACACCATCTCCAGCAGTTCCATTTATAAAAAGTGTTTGGAGACATGATATGATTTCCAAGTTGTAAATATCCATCTGTGCGGGTATGCCACTGGAGGCAGGAAATACATTTAAAAGAATGCCTCCCCTACTCTGGTCGCTGGCAATTTGATAATCTCCGACAATGATCGGGTTAACATTTCCAGCTAGGGGTTGTATAT
>CAZJZM010000045.1:0-7351 GCA_964550485.1 Microcaldota archaeon
TTCATGCCCTCCAATCACCTCAAACATTTTTGTATCCTTTTTCTTTTCTCCAAAAACAAACAGCTTGTACTTTTTGTCTTCTAGCAGGTTCTTTACTTTAATAAATCCGTTCGAATCCGTTCTGTCCTGATAAATCTTTTCATCAACGTAGCGGATTTCAATTTTCTTTCCTACTACTGGAATCCCTTCAACATCCAAAACCTTCATTTCCGTATCCGGTTGTAATATAATTGGATAATCATAATCATCATGCTTGTTTTTCTGAAGCGAATATTCAGGCATGTTGACAAATACAGAATCGGCAGGATTCTTCACTCCGTCACCA
Organism: Microcaldota archaeon; assembly: GCA_964550485.1. Classification (GTDB taxonomy): domain Archaea; phylum Micrarchaeota; class Micrarchaeia; order Micrarchaeales; family CABMGC01; genus JAJZIZ01. The sequence continues at coordinate 326 of CAZJZM010000045.1, forward strand.
CACTTCATATAATTTAATATGCAAATTCTCTGTTCCAACGTTTTAAGTCTATCCGCAAGTTCTTCAGCTACTTTCTCATCAAAAATAAGATCACTTGCCGCAAATTTCACTGCATCAGCGCTCTGTCTGAAGTACATCTTAGTCTGACATAACCTTCTTATCCTTAGGTTTATATCTGTAACATTATGAGTTATCAGCATTATGCCTATTCCCTTCTTTCTAAAATCCTGTATTCTCTGTCTCAAATCCAAAGTTGCTGCAGACTGCTCATTGTTATCAAAAATTAATTGTGATTCCTCTAGACATATCAACATCCTGAGCTTATTGTTTCCTTCAACATCAAGTGTATCTGCATTTGAATATATCTGATTCAAAACAAGTGCATAAAAGAACGGTTTCATGTTATTGCTTATTCTTGACAAATCAAAAATGACACCTTTCTCAAGAAGTTTCTCAAATTCTAGTCCTTCAGAATAGGCAAACTGCGGTTTTAGCAGCATAAGGCGGAGATTTTCAAGACCAGCTCTTATATTCTCTCCATGTTTGCTATATTTTACGCCAACATTGCTCCTTTTCGCATGTTGTTCTATAACTGCCTCTTCTATTTCCTCATATACTTCTACCGGATCAGGATTCCTGGACTTCGTGTATATTTTGTTAAATGCAGATAATAGGCACTTCTCTATCGAATTCCTGTAGGGACCCGCATTTGAAGCGTGCGCTATCAGCATGGCAAGATTCTCATAAAACCTCTCAACATTAATGTTTTCACCGCATCTGAAGAAGTTTATTCTAACGCCATGGCCATAAATCCTTACTATTTCCATTCCCTTCTCCAATCCGAACGAAATCCATTCTTCAGTAGGAGATATTATCACTATTTTAGCCTGACCTGTATCAACCACCTGATTTGCCAATTCCATGGCAGCGAATGTTTTGCCTGAGCCTGGCAATCCTGTTATCAATGTACCAAGATTAAGGCTTGAGATGTCTGTTTTTATTTTCTCTTTAGTCTCGTAGGTAGATCCGGCAAGATAAAGACCTAGCGAAAGACCCCCTGCAACGGAACTATCAGGATCTCTCGCTGTAATTATGGTCTTTATTTTTCTTATCGACCCTGAGAAATTCAACATCCTAGATGCAATTGCATGAGAAAGTGGCAGTGCGTCCCTCCTTTTTACCATACTGTACAATTCCTCCATGCTATCAACTTCCAGTTTTTGCTCATCAAGAATAAAGAGCTTAAGCTTTAGGTAGCTGTTTAATCCATGTTCCTCTCCATTTTGCAAAACGAAGCTTACCTTGTAAGATGAGCCGTTATTCAACATGGCTTCGTTTAATGTATCAAGAATAGCAAGCGAAGCCTTCCTTTCATCGGAATCATAGTAAAGTTCGCCCTGTACCGATCCTGAAAGAACTGAAGAAGACTTGCTCCCAAAGTTCTTCGTTATCCTTACTTCCTTCTTGCTCACTATTTCTTCCACTTTGTTTTTTGTTTCTCTAACGTAATTTACGTTTGTTGGCACAAACGATACAAAAAGACCAGAAGCTGAATCTTTCAGTATCGCATACATGTCTTCCAAAGGCAGGGTTGGCCTGATCGGATCTTCTTCCGCGGTATCAAATGCCACAACATATCTTGGCTTGTCAAATTTGAATTCTTTGAAGGCTATGTAATCTAACTGTAGTCCCAAGACTGCCGCAGTCAGCCTATCCAACGAACCCTTGTCTTCTGTTATCAAAAATGTATTTCCTGTACAAAACTCATGATAGAGCATGAATTGGGAATTAAGCATCGAATCTAAAAATAATCTGAGATTCATGCTGCTGGGAAGGGAGACAAACCTAAAAACATATACTGGAAAGGTCTTATTCTTCAAACCTATCTTTTCGGCAAGCGATCTTCTAATCTGATAATACACGCCATGCCTATGTGCCGATTTTATGCCTGAAGCCATCATGCAATCTCCTGTAAGAATTCAAGTTTGTAGTCTAAAGAATACGAAATCAAGATTCCCGATGTCTTTCCGAAGGCTAGAAGCTCCACTAGGAGGCTTTCCGGACGGTGTACAAAAAGGATTATCCTCTCCTTCCTCATCCTCATCAAATATTCTGGCATGGATTCAAGGTTTTGAATGTTAATAACTCCAATCTTAGAAAATCCGATGGAAGGATAATTTGGTCTTCCTCTCCTAACGGACACACCACTTACTATAAGCATGTCCTTGACAAAGATCTCAAATTTTCTGAGGCTGGAGCAGTCGATAGGCATCTGATTTTCAATTGCATTTGACAAATAAGTTCTTCTATTGTTCTCATCATCGCAGATCCTTATCTTTTTACTAGAAATACGAATCGATCTAATCACATAAAACGCCAGGATTCCAATAGGTACTGGGATAAAATTCAAGATATAAGACAAAAACACGTTCATACCTTCACCAACGAAAACCTCTTCTTTCCAACCCTTATGTTCTTGTATCCCTGCTCCTCCATCTGTCTTAGGGCATTTTCTAGCTCCCTTCCTTCGATTCCGGTCTCTCTAGTCGCCATCTCCAGATCTATATTGTTTCCATATTTTGTTATTACAAACTTGGAGAGCAGAAACCTAGACTTCCTAACCTCATTATCCATTTTTTCCATAAGTTTTGCCTTTTCCCCTAAAAGCGCATTTATTCTCTTGGCAAGTATTATGTCAGAACCCAAATTCTGATCCGGTTTTTCGGAAGAAAGATTTTCAGACAACTGAACAAAGTGATTCGAAGCAAGGAGGTTAATCAGATAAGGGTACAAGCTCCTTACGTCAGGCTCGTAGAGCCCTTCCAAGGCTGAGAACAGGGTAAGAATTCTGAGCAAAGCCTCCTGGGTGTAATAAAGGGGCGAGCTCTTGGAATGAATTGTCAGTAAAACAGAATCCCTTGAAAACTCAATGGTGTAGAAGCAGTCCTCCCTCTCCTCTCCTATGGCGTATTTCAAGCTGCTTCCTTTCCTTATCTGCCTAAGCCAGGGATAGGAGCCTAAAACTGAAGCCAGCGTGCTCAGCTTCGCTAACAACCTGGCCTTTATTGGTATCCTGCTAAGCAGGTAGTTGTCTTTCATTGGTCTCGCCCATCTGTTCGACCGCCAGCGCGAAAGCATCGGCTATCTCATAATCCTCTATGCCCAAGCCCCTCATGGAGTTCAATATGGCCCTCCGATCGGCTCCGAAGAGCATAAGTCTCCTGATCAAGCTCTCCAGCTCTATGCTCCTTCCATCCGAGATCTCAGAAATCAGCGTAGAAGGATCCTTCTCACAAAGTCGCCTTATCACAGCCGCGAGTTCCTCTTCATCTATTTCTACCACAATATCACCAAACGCAATGCCTATGTATTTTTTCATGGAGACGCCAAGAACTCTCCTTACGACCATCGCTTCCCTCATCCCTGATTTGTAAATCTGTATTGCCAAGCAGCTTCCAACTTCAAGATTCTGTATTGTAGATATCGTCTTCTCGCCGAAACCGTAGTTCTTTGAGAGTTTCTCCAGGCTTTTCTTGTTCTGCACCCTGAATACGAACAGCGAAGCCGAGCTCGCGAGCATCGGAAGCTCAAGGTCCTCTATGAGCTGCGAGGCCAGTATCAGCCCCAGCTTGTACTTCCTGCCCTCCCTTATCATTATCTTGAGATCAGCATTATCCTTGAGCAACTTCCAGGCCTCATCGAGCAGAACGAATATCCTCTCCTTCGAATCAAGCGGCCTGGACCTCATCACCTTTACTACCTCCTGCAGGACATTGCTTGCCGCATTTACTTTTTCCTTTTCAGACAAGGACTTCAGGTTAAAATAAAGAACGCGGTGTCCGCCTTCTTCCATATAACTGATAGGATCCAGCGCCTCCCTCTCTTCCCTTGTCTGCAGCTCTGAGGCCATCTCGTATTCCCCTGTAAAATCTATCACAACAAGCGTGCTTTCCAGGACAGCATGGATCTTAAGCAGCAGATTCTTCATGAGAAAGGTCTTGCCTCCGCCACTCATGCCCAATATGAACATGTGGGGATTAATCAGCGCATCGAAATCGACGAAGAACGGCATCGAATAGACGAATGATGAGCCTATGAAAACCCCTCCCGAACTCGATTCGATGGCTTTGCTGAAACTTTGCTCGATCCGCTGCGGGACGTAGAAAAAACCGGTTATCCTTTCAAGGCCTACGCTCCTCTGGCATTTCATGTATTCACCTCCAGAAAGCCGAGAAGCTCCTCTCCTCTCAGTATCTCATAGTCCATTCCAAGACTTGCGGAAAAGGCATCTGCAATATGCCTTATGCTTGCCGCCGATTCCCTTGAAGCCTCGGCTTCTACTTCGGATTTTGCAAAAGAACTGAGCTTTACAATAACATCCAGCGCCTTGCCGCTCTTCGTTATATTTTCTATCTCAACTCCCAATATGTCTATCTCTCTCCTTAGCGCATTTATCTTGTCCTGCTGCTTCGGGTCTATCCGCGAAAGGGAGATCTCCTTCATCCTCCGCTTCACTTCAATGCCCTCCAGCAATCTCTTCCTGTCCGCCTCCTTAAGCAGGATGCCGAACTCGAACGGTTCGTGTATGCTCTCCACAAGGCTTCTAATCGTCTCATGACTTGCACCGTTCGCCTTTTCGATCATCAACAAGGCAACCGAGACCGCAAAATATTCATTGCCTATCTTTTTAACTGCGGAATCGAGACCGTTGCTCAGCTTGTAACCATTATAAATCTCTATGATATTCGAGCGTCTTATCAGGATATTGTTGATTATATGTCCGCTGTTCATGTAGAGCGCGGAAAACAGCAGTAAGACCGATGTCAGGGCAATCAGATAAAGATTCGAAAAAAAAGCAGCACAGACCAGGCATAAAACGCCGACTGCGTAGAAGAGATATGAATAAAGCCTGTTCATCATCTCATTCTGCTCCATTCTATCCCAACATCCTGAAAACCCCAAAGGAAGCCTCACTGCCGAGCAACTCGGCAAATTCCCTTACCGATATCCCTGTGACTATGAGGCTGAAAGCCGGAAGGATGAACGTATAGACTATAAAATAAGATACGGTCAAGAACACAGCATTGATTATTTCCGAGATTGTGTTGGAAAAGGAGGAGATTACTCCAGAAATCATGCCTCCGAGGCCAGATTCTTTAGTGGTGTTTGCATCAACTCCCAACGAGAAGAAGGAATTTTCTACTCCGGAAGCGGTGAGAGTGACCTGCGTTATATTCGGCAAGGTTGTTTCGGTAGCGTAGGAGTTTATGAGCATGACATTGAAGACATAGGAAAGCGGCAGGACCACGTAAAGCCCGATGCTAAGCGCCACGAGGAAGCCTCCCAGCTTTCTTGTGGGGTACAATGTCCTAAGGACCAGCCCTGCGGGAAGCAGCAGGCTAAGGGTCCCTATGGATATGAAGACGAGCACGGAGGCCTGGACCAGCGCGCCGATGGCTATGGTGCTGAGCAGCTTTATCAGGTACTGGATCTCGTTTATTATGGGAGCCATCACGTAGTTGAAGGAAAAAGTAAATACGACAAGGCTTATTTTCAACGAGGCTATGGTTCCCAACACGGCGTCGAGCCCGAAAAGGGAGGTAAGCATCGAGCTCGACATTGAGAAGATCGACTGGTGGGCTACCCCCATGAACGTATAGCCAGAAGTACCAGCGAGGTAGTCATAGGAAAGACAGATAGCAGGATTGACTGCGACGAAGGAGCTACAGCTTAGGCTCGTTCCGTTGACTAGCGTAGCCGAGCTTATGAATCCGCTCACAATCCCCCCACCGGAGAAGAGCGCTATCATCCCTCCGACCAAAGCGCCGTTTATGATTGACTGGTAAAGCTCGTCCCTGCCAAAGGCCTTGAACTTCTTCTCGTTCAGCGCGTAGCCTAGCCCTAGCGAGATTCCACTCACGGCAATCATTATGCTTATGACATATATGGCTATCGTGAATCCATAATTTTCAAGAGGCAGACCTGCCATCCAATCACAGCGAGTTCGATGTCAGATTCGAGAGAAGATGGGTAGAGGCTATGGCAAGATTAGTAGATGCGACAGAGAGGACCGCAACCACTATCGCCCCTATTATTATGTCTATGGCCATTGTGTGGAGGCTGGCCCTCTTGTATGAGGGAAAGAGCTGGCCTATGGCATAGAATATTCCTCCCAGGACAAAGAGCGCCGCGCTCAGCATCGGACCTATATGCATGAGGAGCTGCTGGACATTGTTCAACGTACTTATTATGTCAAGAGAGAAATAACTCGCATAGGCAGCCTTCGCAATGAAGCCGTACAACGCAAGGAACAGGATGGGAACCTTCAGGCAGGAGCTTTTCACCAATGACCAACGCGTATTTATTTTATCCAAGTAATCAACCATATATCTAGATATATTTCTTTTACTTAGATATATATTTAAACCTTTTGCTACTAATATCTAATTGTGGATTTCATCTATACCACACACGCTGAAGAAAGCATAGCCAAAAGGAAGCTGAATAAAGAAATTGTCGAGGATGTTATTAAAAATCCAGAAACCACAGAAGTCTCAAGACTTGGTAGAAGAATCGCACAAAGATCAGTAAATAACAAATTACTTAGAGTGGTTTATGTTAATGAACAAAGCGTTTATATAGTTATTACGGCGTATTATATTGAAGAGGGAAGATATAGGTAATAAAATGAAGGTAACTTATGATAAGAAGGCAGACGCTGCTAACATAACTTTCCAAAAAGGAAAATACCACGCAAGTAAGGAAGTGGGCGATGGAGTCATAGTCGACTACACGAAAGACGGGAAAATACTTAGCATAGAGATTCTTGATGTTTCAAGAAGACTTCCAAAAGGCGGAATAAAAACTACCTTTGCCATGGAGAAGTTAGTCGCCTTATCCTAAACAACTTTCTGATACAATTCATAATACCTATCGGCGAGAAAATGGAATTGCAGACTATAATCTGGAAAGAAGACAAAATTTACATAATAAAAGAAGAAGTAACTGGAGTTACAACACAGGGCA
>CAZJZM010000046.1:0-7022 GCA_964550485.1 Microcaldota archaeon
ATGGCGAATATGGCATTGTATTGCTTGTGCTCGTCCTTTATGAAATATTTGCCCACAAGCGAGACAGCAAGGAAGATTATGGAGGTCATGAGCAGGAGCATGAGGTTCAGGTGGGTTACCTGCAGGCTGAGGTTTATGTTGAGATAATTTATGTAAGGCACGCTGAATGAGAGAGTTTGACCTGCGGTAGAGGCATAGACAACAAGCAGCGTAAGGATAAATGAAATGAAAGAAGCGGCAATAGAGATGTTGTAGGAGTGTTTTCTGTCAAAAAGGAGGATTGGAATTATTGAAAGGTATGGTATCAGGATTATCAGTGGAAGTATGGGAAGCTGTGTGAGGTCAATCATGTATATCAAATTCGCTAATTATACACTAATGATAAAATTAAATACCTTAAACTACAACTTGACTGTCGCTGGTCTCGCATGGAAATCCAAAAGCCCGAGAGCGATAAGGAAGAGCTTGGAAAAATCGTCACAGAGCATGGCGGAATGATAAGTAAGGGCATGGCCAATGACATACTTGAAAAAAGGAGGATGGAAGTAACTGGAGTGAAGGTCTCGATCAAGGACATCCTGGAAGGAAAGATTCGGGACGGCCAGCCGGTCATCTTAGAGGATCGCATCTACAGAATTTTCAATAAAACAACCTTCAAGAAAGACAACCGTGAAAGGCAGAGAAGAGACGTTGTCATAGGCATTCCTCCAGAAAGCCTGATTGTCACCTTCTGGGACAAGTACGCCGAGATGGTAGATCTTCTTTTTATCGGACGGGGAGACAAAATGCTGGCTGAAAATTTGAAGTTGAAGAAAGGAATGTACGGCTATGAACTCTCAACCATGGCAAACACTTATCTTGCCCAGCTTTCCAGGTCTAATACAGACATTTCTGACTTTTCAACTTTTCATGCAGGAGACAAGGAAATAGATATAATTGGAAAAATTGCTTTTGCAGGAGATGTTAGATATTTCAATGATCTGAAGGGAAAGCAGGGCAGTGTCTCCGATGCAACCCTAAGTGATGGGAAGAAGGAGATGAGGTTGACCATGTGGGGGTCTTCAAGCGGATTAGTAAAAGGAATGAAGGTGGGCAGCACAGTAAAAATCGAGTTTGCGACGATAAAGGAGACTGCATTAGGTCTAGAGATAAGCGCTGGTGAGTCCTCAAGGATACTCGTAACGCAGAATCTCCAAGAAAAAAGCAAAAGTATTTAAATAAGATGGGATAAAATATCATATGGAGGACTGCGAGAGGAGAATAATTCTTTTTATCCCCACCCAAATCCCACTTTTCTCAAGCGTTCCGTAAGGTTCGCTAGTCCTCCAATATTTTTAAAATTAGAGAAGATTATCAGGAAATAATGCGCCGGGGAGAAGGCTTTATTTCCGCTCTTGCTATGGCGCCCAGAGGAACTGATATTATCTCTTTTATGCCTAATGCGCTGATTGCAAGTCCTCTTTCTCGCTCTGTCATCCGCGCGTTTGGAGCCTGTATGACATATGGTTTGATGTCTTCCATATTAAAGTCCTCTTCTTTTCTTCCCCTGAGAACACCCTTCGCGTACGCTATCAACACTGAGGGCGGTGCTCTGATATCTTCGGATACTATCAGTATCTTCTCTGCCTCGCTGGGTTTTACTTCTAATTTACTCAAACTTACAAATTCAGCTTTGAATTTGCTTTGGCCTAAACTTCTTTGGAGTATCGCGCGGCTGCTTCTATATAATCTTGAATCAAAAATTTGTCTATCTACAACCTGGCCGCCGTTATCTCTTAATATACTTCCAAACATTTGAAGAATTTCGTCAGTCATTGGACTCGGAGGCCAGATATCGCTTTTTATCTGATTGTGAACATGGTCTCCTGCTCCACAATTTTCGTGCGGCAACCAGTACATTCTTTCAGGATTCATTTCTTTAATTTCACCTAAAAGCGTAGGAGGCATTCTTGCGCCTAGGGTCCTAAGAAAAACAACATCATGGCCTTGCGCAGATTCGGTAACATATATCTCCTGTGCTATGCGATTAAGCCTCCAGTCTGAACAAGCATGTACAATTACAATTCCCGAATTTAATTCAGGCTTAACTGATTCTATCATAATATCGCCTTAAAACATAGATTTTATTACTTGAATGTGGTTCCGTCTTCCGTGAGTATATTAACTCTCTTTATTCCGAGGCTCAAGGCAAGGTTTATGTCCGGATTTAAATCCTTGAGATACGGTCCTTGTATAATGTAGCAGGAAAGTAGTTCTATCCCCGCCTGTATTGCTATCTTCGCAGACTTGGTGTTTGTCTCGTTTGAAATCACAAGCATTCTTTCATCTGTGTGCTCATGCAGCTTAAGCTTCGAGATGTCCACAACGTCCAACTCCGCTTTTATGCTGGTCTTTGCAAGCTTTCCCTTCAGGAATACCTCTTCATCTTTGTCCACCAGCGCGTCAAACTCTTCCCTTGTTGCGAAGGTCTGGCCTTCTATCAATTCGGCTGCTTGCTCGACTATCCTATCATTGCCGCTCCTAGCTACGTCCTGCTTTAATATTTCGTACATGTGCCTCTTTGCCGCACAGTCGGTGTGCGGTGCGAGTATGACCTTTTTAGCGCCGCTGTTGATTATCTCTTCCACAGGAGGTAGCCTTCCCGAGGCATTCCTCCATATCTCTACTTTTCCGTACTTTTTCTTGCCGCTCTCGCTGAGATATTTATTATCTAAATATTCGTTAAGCCTGGGATCCATGCATGTTAGAACTATAGTGTCCATTGTTACACCAAAACAGGATGCATTGTTTCTTTATTTTTGTTGAGACACAAAAGGAGGATAAAGGATAGGAAGGGAAAGGAGAAGGAAGGGAGAAAAAATCTAATATTCAGATTCATCCTTTTCAAAATGCCTGATGAACTGTACATATGACCACAATGTGGCACAAAGCAATTGTATTAATTGTATTAACTATACAATATCCTTTATATATCTTTCTTTTTAACTGGAATAAATTCATATAAAGTATGCATACCACTGAATTTTTCTCCAATCGCTTTGGAAATCAAGGCATGAGCCTGTCTGGTGCCCTCGGGAAGAGCGCGGTTTCCCTTATGTTCTGAAGGCCTAGAAGCTTCATTGTCAGACGCTCCATCCCTATGCTGAAGCCTCCGTGCGGAGGCGCCCCATACCTGAAGAACTCGGTGAACCACTTCAGGTTTTCAAGATCCAGCCCCTTTATCTTCGCCTGCTCGATTATCTTCTCGTACCTGTGCTCCCTCTGGCCGCCGCTGCTGAGCTCTAACCCGTTGTATATGAGATCTATGCTCCTCGCCCATTGGGGATCATCGTCAACGCGCATCACGTAGAAAGGCTTGATTGCAAAGGGGAATCTGTTGATGAAGAAGAAGTCCGAGTCGTATTTCTCCTTTACGTATTTTCCGAGTGCTAACTCGCCCTGCTTGCTGTAGTCCTCCTTGCCCCTGTTGGGCTTGAAGCCCAGTTCCTCCAGTATGTCGTAAACTCCTGGAAACTCCAATACTGGAAGGGGAAGTTTTGGTACTTTAAGGTCTATGTTGAATAGCTTGAGCTCATCCTGGCAGTCCTCGACGACGGCTTTGACGGCATGCATGACTAGGTTCTCCTCGACCTTCATCACATCCTTCTCGCTCTCTATGAACGAAATCTCTGCTGCGCAGGTTCTGTGCTCCGTGAGATGCATCGGCGTGTTGCTGAGCTCAGCCCTCCAGCTTGGTCCTATCTCGTATATCTTTTCGAATCCGGCTAGCATTAGGAGCTGTCTGTGCAACTGTGGATCCTGTCTCAGGAAAGCGTTCTTTCCGAAGTGCTTCAGACCGAATACCTCCGAACCTCCTTCCGAAGAGGCACCCATGAGGCTTGGTGTGAAGGTCTGCATGAACTTTTGCGAATATAAGTATTTCTGCATGCCCTCCATTAGTTTTGATTGGATCACGAAGATTGCGGTTGGTTTTGGGCTCCTCAGGTCGAGAGCGCGCCAATCTAATCTCTTGTCTATTCCGCTTTCATTGAATCCTTCTATGTCGATCGGCGAAGGAGCTTGCGATTTGCTGACAACTTTTATCTCTGTAGGTATTATTTCGATTCCTGAAGAGGCCTTTATCTCGTCAGGAACGTGCCCGTCTATGACTATGAAGTCATTAGGCATCAATTCATCGACTGTTTTCATCAACTCAGGATCTGTCTTCTTTTTAAGGACCGTGACCTGTATTGCTCCTGTGATGTCCCTTATCCAGAAGAACCTTGCACTCTTAAGATCATTGACTCGGATTACCCTTCCCCCTATCTTTACCTTGCTTCCAGGAGTTTTTGGGATGTCCCTGATATACTCTACTCTCATCATAAATATCACTAGACCTTCTGTCTTATCTATGGCAACTAAGTTTTATAAAGATGTCCTCCGATAAGTAAGGTATGGAGGATAGAGAATTTGAGCGCCTGCTCAAAATTACAAGGCTGAAGCTTACCCAGGCGGAAAAGGAGAGAATAAAGGCAGACGTAGATGAGATAATAAAGCATTTTGACAGCATTGATAGCATAGACACAGAGGAGAAGCCCGCATATCAGCCCATCGACGTGCCCACGAGGTTGAGAAAGGACGATGTCATCCCTTTTTCTGATGTTGAAGCACTTAAAAAACCCTCAAAACTACACAACGGCTACATACTAGGCCCAAAACTGTGATCAGGCCTGAACTTCTTCCGGATGGAAAACATGACAAGCTATATAAAAGAATTTATTGGCAGGGAAAAATCAAGGGATTATTATCCGGAATTAATCTCAGGACTTGCGGCATTAAACAAGGAGTACCACGCCTTCAATGTGATAAACGACAGGCTCGAAGCTAAAAATTCGTTTCCTTTCAGCACCAAGGCAAACATCTGCGTCAAGGGATTTGAAACTAATGCGGGATCGAAGATGCTTGAGGGATATGTCCCTCCATTCAATGCTACAGTTGTAGAAAAATTACTCAGGCACGGCAATTTTTCATTCCTTGGAGTAACAAACATGGATGAGTTCGGATTTGGCACATTTGGTACGCACACCGAAGTTCCGGCGAGGAATGCCTTTGACAAAGAATATGCTGCAGGAGGATCGAGCAGTGGAGCTGCAGTTGCAACAGCACTGTTGAAATACCATGTGGCTGTAGCCGAGTCAACAGGCGGTTCGATAGCCGCACCGGCTGCGCTCAACGGCGTTGTCGGCTTCACCCCAACCTACGGCGCAGTATCCAGATACGGCCTTATCGACTATGCAAATTCATTGGACAAGATAGGAGTCATGGCACGGAGCGGCGAGGATGCGAAGGCGGCTTTTGATATTATAAAGGGAAGAGACGATTATGATACAACTTGTGCTATCGGAAAGATAAATAACAATAGGAAAAAGAAGCTCTTCGTTGTGAAGGAGCTCATCGAGAAGACCGATCCAAAGATAAGATCAGCATTCGAGAGACTGCTTGACAAGTTCAGCGACGATTACGAAGTTAAGGAGATAAGTGTGGGGATATTGGGCAATTCTCTGGCGCCTTACTACATCATAGCGATGGCGGAGGCTTCGACGAACCTCGCAAAGTACAATGGATACAAATACGGATTGCAGTATGGCGAGCTCAACAAACGCTACAATGAATTTTTCACCGAAGCCAGAGTCAATTTCGGTACTGAGGCGAAGAGGAGGATAATACTCGGAACCTTCATAAGGAGCGAGAGCGTCAAGGAGAAGTATTACACCAAGGCTCTCATGATAAGACGGCTAATAATAAAGGAGATGGACAAGGTCCTAAGGGATGGCTACATAATCTCACCAACGTTGCCTATACCAACGCCCAAGATCTCCGATGTCGAGAAGCTGACGCCTATGCAGAACTATGCAATGGACATCTTCACGATACCTCCCAACCTTGGAGGCTTCCCTCACATAACCTTCCCATATGAATACTTGAATGGAATGCCCATAGGCGCACAACTTGTGGCTGAGCAAGCTAACGATTACGCGCTTTTGGATTTTGTCTCAGAATGGGAAAAAGGATTCGAGTACAAATATAAACATAATCTGGGGAGCATATGAAAATAGGCCTTGAAGTACACGTTGCTTTGCCAACAAAATCAAAACTCTTCTGCTCTTGCAGCATGGCTGACACAGAGGAGCCCAATTCCCAGATCTGCCCCATCTGCCTCGGCTTTCCCGGATCAAAGCCCATGCTCAACGAACTGGCTGTCAGCTCGGCGCTCGGAATAGCAAAGGCATTGAACTGCAAGATCAACAACCACATCTCCTTCGTAAGGAAGGTTTATTTCTATCCGGATTTGCCGAAATGCTACCAGATAACGCAGCTAGACGGCTCGATAGGCAAAGAGGGCTATCTTGAGCTAGACGAGAAGAAGGTAAGGATAAGAAGGGTGCAGATAGAGGAGGATCCCGCCCAGATAATCAGAGAGGGAGCACTGTCTCTTCTGGATTTCAATAGGTCTGGAACGCCTCTGGTGGAAATAGTCACTGAACCTGATATAAAAAGCGAGGAAGAGCTGAGGTCATTCATAGCGAACCTCAGGAGCATGCTCTACTACCTCGGCGTAGACATAAACAAGGAGATAAAGGCGGATCTTAACATCTCACTGGGAGAGACCAGAGTAGAAGTGAAGAACGTAACCGGAATAAAGAGCCTCATAGAAGCGACAAGGTTTGAGATAGAGCGGCAGACAGAAGCAATAAAGAACGGGGAAGAGATTGCAAAGGAGACAAGAGGCTACAACGAAAAGAGCAAGCTCACCGAATCGTTGAGGGAAAAGGAGACCGACGAGGAGTATGGATACATATTCGAGCCTGACCTTACCACGTTCGACATAACAGGGATGAAGCACAACGAAACGGTTTACATAAACAAAGTTGCAGAAGACCTTGCGAAGAATTCGGATGTCAACCCCAAAACCATAAAGGAAATAACTATGCTGGACAGGCATTCTCTTGAATTGATAAACAAGTTCAAGGGAAAATACAAGC
>CAZJZM010000047.1:0-2247 GCA_964550485.1 Microcaldota archaeon
CCTTCATCGCCTCCCTGCTGGCGACTGCTCTGACTGCTATCACATAACCGTAGGCCCTTAGATCGCCTTTGACTCCTGTGCTCATCGTGTTTGTCAAGACCGCGAAGTGCTGCCATGGCCTCTTGCTTAATGCGGATTTCTCGATTTCTCCTGAAACTATTGATTCGGCCTTTCGAAGCACATTGATTTTCTCCGGAGTGAGTTCACCCATCACCCTGACTCCCAAGCCCGGACCAGGGAATGGCTGTCTGTAGACCATCTCCTTCGGCATGCCTAATTTTGTTGCGAGCCTCCTGACCTCATCCTTGTAGAGGTCTCTGAGTGGATCTATCACTCCTTTGAACTTGATGTCTGGAGGAAGACCGCCAACGTTGTGATGGGTCTTTATGACACTTGAGTCTTTTGAACGACCTGATTCTATCCTGTCTGGATAGATTGTTCCCTGAATCAGGTATTTTGCGTTTCTTTTCTTTGCCTCTCGCTCAAACGCCCGTATAAATTCCCTGCCTATGATCTTCCTTTTTTGTTCAGGATCAGAAACGCCCTTTAGTGCATCAAGAAAGATCTTGCTTGCATCCACCTGGACAAGGTTTACCTTTAGCTTCTTTGCCATCTTTTTTATCTTTGCGGGCTCGTTCTCGCGCATGAGGCCGGTGTCTATGAATACTGCGGTGAGTCTGTTTCCCAGTGCTTTTGACGCAAGAACGGTTGCTGTGCTGGAATCCACTCCTCCGCTCATTGCTATTATGGCCTTGTCCTTTCCTACGGTTTTCCTTATCTCGTCTACGTAACCCATGGCGGTCCTTTCCGAATTCCATGTGCGTTTTGATTTGCATATGCCAAATACGAAGTTATCCAGTATCTTGCCGCCGTTCTTGGTGTGAACCACTTCGGGGTGCCACTGGATTCCGTAGAGAGGCTGGCTCCTGTGCCTGAATGAGGCAATTGGGCAGTTTGCTGTGTATGCAAGATTCTCCAATTCCTTGGGTATGCTTAGAACCGTGTCTCCATGGCTCATCCAGATCTCTTCTTTCTTTCCCATCCCTTTTAGAATGCCGACAGGCTTTGTTATGAAGGCGCTTGAGGTCCCGTATTCCCGTTTCTCTGCGGATACCACCTTGCCGTTTAGATAGCTCGCGAGAAGCTGATGGCCATAGCAGATGCCCATGATCGGGAAGCCCAGCTTCAGGATTCTCTTATCCATCTTTGGAGCTCCTTTTTCATAGATGCTTGCGGGGCCGCCGGATAGGATTATGCCTTTGATGTTGAACTTTTTGCCGAGCTTTTCAATTTCTTCCGGAGAGATGTCGGATGGCACCACTTCCGAGTAGACTCCGCTATCCCTTATTCTCCTTCCTATAAGATGACAGTACTGGCCTCCGAAGTTAAAAACAAGAATTGTGTCGGTTCTCATGGTAATCATCGGCTCCTGAAGCTTTTAATGATTTCGGTAAAGAGACTATGCCCGTTTTTCATAGCTTTCCACTGCGCCCAGTGAGGTCAGCCTGACGAACTTTGCCTTCTTCCTGAACTCCTCGAGGTTTGATGCCCCGGAATAACTCATCCCTGATTTCAGGCCTCCGACGAGCTGGTTTGACACATCGGCCACGCTGCCCCTATAGGGAACAACCGATTCGACTCCCTCCGCGACGTACCCGTCTATGTCTTCCTTCTCCAACTCTGGCTTGTCTATCTTCTTCCTGGAGATGTTTGCCCCAAGAGAGGCCATTCCCCTGTAGGCCTTGTACTTTATCCCGGCCTTTATTATGAAGTATCCTGGGCTTTCATCGGTTCCGGCGAAGAGCTCGCCTATCATCACAGTGGAGGCTCCGGCGGCAAGCGCTTTTGCCACATCGCCCGGGTCCCTTATTCCTCCGTCTGCTATAATTGGAACTCCCATCTTTGCACCGATTTCCGAGCAGTTGATCACCGCAGAAAGCTGAGGCATTCCCGCTCCGGCGACTCTTCTCGTAGTGCAGACAGCGCCTGGCCCTATGCCCACTTTTATTCCGTCTGCGCCTGCACTTATGAGGTCTTCTGTAGCTTCCTTTGTGGCCACATTTCCTGCTATGAGAGGAACGTTTCCGAATGTTGATTTGAATTTCTTGATCGCGGAAATTACGCTTTCCGCATGACCGTGAGCCACATCAAGAACAAGGACGTCTGTCTCCGCCTTTATCAGGGCCTCTGCCCTTTCTATATAGTCTCCTTTGGTGCCTATCGCAGCGCCCACCAGGAATCTTCCCT
>CAZJZM010000047.1:2347-6751 GCA_964550485.1 Microcaldota archaeon
CTTTCTATATAGTCTCCTTTGGTGCCTATCGCAGCGCCCACCAGGAATCTTCCCTTCTTATCCTTCGCAGAGTGGGTGGAGTTTATGTACCTGTCTGCATCTCCAGCTGTTATTAGTCCCCTTACGATGTTGTCACTGTCTACCAAAGGTAGCCTGTCTATCTTGTGCGTCGCGAACAGATCGAGCGCCTTTTCTATTTTGGTATTCTGGTCTGAGACTATGAGATTTTCCCTGGGGGTCATGACCTCGGATATTCTGCTTTCGTCTGAGTTGAATCTTACGTCTCTTTCGGATATTATTCCCAACAGTTTATTCCTGACGTCTACAACGAGAAGGCAGCTTATTTCATACTTGTGCATGCTCGCCTTGGCCTGTGCGACGCTTGATTCCTTGGAGATGCTGTAGGGATTCTCTATTATGTAGGCTTCGGCTCTCTTTGTTTTGATTACCTCCCTTACCTGCTTTTCTATTTCCATGAACCTGTGAATTATTCCAAGCCCTCCCGCCCTTGCTATCGCTATTGCCATTTGCGATTCGGTTACGGTATCCATGTTCGCGGCTATTAGAGGTATTTTGAGCTTTATTCCCCTTGCCGCATAGGTATCTGTATTGACATGGCTCCTTGACTCCAGGTTGGTTTTCTGTGGGACTAGCAGAACGTCTTTATAACTCAGTCCGTATTCTATGTCCTCCAATTTCAATAAAACACCGTTTTAAACGGGCAGACGAAAATTGCCTTTATCGCCTTCTCCGTTCCGACTGGAAAAGACGACAACTGAACCCATAGTATAACGCAAGGCAGATATAAAAAGGTAGCTGTAGCTGATTTGAAAGTTGTAGGAATCACTTCTTAAGTCTCTTGGTTTCGCCTATCTCCCATGGAAAAACGATCCAGGTGTCTACCTTTTTGTCATAGAAGTCTGGCTCGATCTTGCTCCATGGTTTCTTGTAAAGTACGGCGGTTTTGATTTCGGCTGGTTTCTGGATATTGAGGTATTTTATTACTATTTCCATTGTGTCCCCATATTCTACGAGGTCGTCTACAAGGAGTATTCTTTTGCCTCTGATGCTCTCGTTTAGTTCTGAGAGTATCCTGGGCTTTGTCTTCTTTTTTATTCCCGTGTAGGACTTCACCGTTATTGTGTCTATTCCCACGTTTAAGGAGTCGCCGATCACCATCGCAAGGGGAACGCCGCCTCTTGTTATGCCTATTATCAAGTCGAATTTTATCCTGCTCGCCTTGATCTTTTTGGCCAGAGAGTAAGAAGCCTTACCGAAAGACGACCATGAGAGATATGTTAATTTGGTCATTCCATCAGATCTATCTTGTAATTATCCCTTACCCGTTTGCTCAGCGTCTCTAGACCGGGTACGTTGGTCTGGCATCCTTGAGCTTCGACTATGAATGACGCCATAGCGGACGCTATTTTTGCAGAATAGATGGGATCCGCCGTTTTAACATAATTTGCTACAAAGGCTCCTGAAAATGCGTCTCCTGCCCCAGTTGCATCAAGGACTTTTTTGGCCTTGCAGGCGGGTATCTTGGTCGTCTTTCCGCCTACCATTACCTCGCTGCCTTCTTTGCCTAAAGTCCTGATTATTACTTCGATATCGAACTCCCTTATTATCTCAGGCAGCTTCTTGCCTAGCTTCTCTTCCAGTATTTTGTATTCGTGATCGTTCATGAAGAGGATGTCTGTGTTCTCCAGACAGGTTGTGAAAGTCTCCTTGGAGATGAGATAGGTGTTGTGGACCGGCGCAAATGCCTTGAGTTTGCACTTGGAGTTTTGAAGATAGAAAGTATTGAGTTCCATGTTCATCGAGGCGCAGAACAATGCCTTTGAGTCTATCTTATTGATAAGCTCCTTTGCATATTCGAGGTACTTGTCTGGTTGTTCGATCAGCGTTCCTGGATAAAAAAATATCCTCGTCTTCTCGTTTTCGTTTACTACGAAGCATCTTGGATGGGAAGACCATTCATTCTCCAGAACGTATGAGAGGTCTATGCCTCTTTTCTCAAGGTACTGTCTGTAGTCCCTTCCTTCAGAATTTTTGCTCAGGTATGCAAGTATGCTGATGTTTTTGGTGAAGAGGCTTGCTGAAGCGGAGAAATTGCCTCCGATGCCTCCATAGAACTTCTGGAGGGTTTTTATTATCACAGAGGAGGGATTGTCGGTTATCTTGTCGGTGTTGCCTATGTCATCTATTGCCAGCTCTGCAAGACAAAGTATGTCGTAGGTTTTCATTTGATCAGATCGGATAGCCTCGCCGCTGCAAGAGGGATTAGCATTTCTTCCTTTGAAAGGCCGCCGTGCATGCCAATTTTATCGAATTTTTCTCCTTTTATATGTTCGTACCAGATTGACTTGTTTTTATGGGGAAGGATGAGAAGATTGCCTGCCCTGTTCGCGAAGTTTTTGTTTAGCTTTCCATATCCAAACAGTCCGGATTCTATTGCATCTTTTATCTTCATTACCTTGGCCACTTTCGAGAGTTTGTCATTGAGGAGTTCTTCAGCTTCTTCAAGCTTGCCACTCTTTATGTGTAGGAACACGTCCCTGGGGCTTCCGGTTGGTGGTATTATCTTGCCGTTCTTCCCCCGCTCGTAATAATCGTTGAGCTTTCTATATTTATTCAGGTATATCGTGTCCTTTGGGTTTAGCAAAGTGTGCCCGTGATCTGCCGTGATGATGACGAGGGTCTCCGCGGCTGTTTTCTTGTCTATTTTCTTTATAAGACCATCCTCCAGTGCATGTGAAACCGAAAGTATTTCTGCTTCAGATTCTTCTGTTGAGGGGCCTAGGGCATGGATGCTTGAGTCAACACTCGAGATGTAGGAATAGAAGTAGGATCTCCTTTTTTCTTTCTCCAGTGCTACCCGCAGCCTTATTGCGAGGTCGGAGTTTTTGAAATGGGTTATGTATGTATTGCCTGATTTAAACAGAAGGTTATAGTCAGAATTTGCTATCTGTTTGTTTGCTATGGTGTATATCGGCACTTTGTCCGATCCGAATCTCTTGAAAATTGTGTCTCCTTGGTAAAGTATCTTTGGGTTGTACTTTTTGGTTAGAGGCTTGTCTTCCATTGAGGTAAAGGGCAGTGTATTTATTGTCTTGTCTATTTCTTTAAAATAGAGAAGCCATTCCAGGAGACCGTGTTCCTGCGGTGTCAGGCCTGTGTTCATTGTTGTAATTGACGCTGCGGTGGTGGAGGGAAACCCGCTCGTTATTGGCGCAACAATCCCGTTTTCTACGAATTTTTTGAAGAATTCGGAGTATTTGCACGACTTTAGGAACATGTCGTATCCGAAGCCGTCTATTAAGATTACGGCTACTTTCCTGATTCCCCTCTTGTTGATTTTGTCTGTTATCGACCTGTCGAGCACGCGCCCAACGGGCTTTATGCCAAACATCTCCATTATGGTGTTTGGCAGATTGACCAAGGAATAGCCGTTGTAAATCGGATAGGTGAAGTTGCTGTCTTTGCTTTCTCCTACAAGTTTTTCAACGTTTTTGAGTATCATGGATACCAGATAACTTATGTTGGATAGGGTATAAAAGCGGTTGGTTTAGCTTGGCTTGGCTTTCACTTCGCTGGCTTTGCCTTCTTTATGTCCTCTTTTCTTATGGCCAGTCTTACCGATCCGGTTCCTATAGGAATCTGCTTCCCCACTAGTATGTTCTCGGTCACGCCCTTCATCGGGTCTATCTCACCGAATGCCGCAGCGTTGACCAGGTGCTTGACTGTTTCCTCGTAGGCCGCCTTTGCAAAGACCGAGTTTTTCTGTCCGCTTAGTCCGTGCCTTCCGACTCCCTTCACTCCTCCGCTGTATGACATCGCATCGGCAACAAGCATGATGTGCCTCTCGTCAACGTCTATCTTCTGCTCGTCAAGCGTTGACTTGAGCTCGTGGACCATCGTATTCCTCGCTGCCTCGATCCCGAAGAGCCTGTACATGGCGAAAACGTCGTTTGTGTAAAGCCTTGACTTGTCTATGCCTTCGACGTCTATCAGCCCTTCTACATTGCTTCCTGCCGCAACCACATAGAATTCGTCGTTCTTTCCCCTCTGTATTACAGCCTTCCCTGCCCCTTCTATTCCCTGGATTGTCTTCTTCATTATCTTTACGCTCATCGCCCGTATCTCGCTAAGGTTCTTTGACTTGAGCCTGACTATTATGTTTCCGTCATCGTCTGCCTTCGCCTCCACCGTCATGGCCTTTGAAAGCCTCTGCGCCACCTGCGCAGGAGTAAGGTCGTTTGCAGAAAGGGTCTGTCTGTCCAGTATGAATTTTATGGCTCCCTTTGAGAAGCTCTCGATCGCCCTCTTTGTGATGACGCTCATGTTTACCTCGTTTATCCTCTTGGCCACCTGTTCCGCCTTTTCAAAGTTCTTCCTGCTTGC
>CAZJZM010000048.1:0-6578 GCA_964550485.1 Microcaldota archaeon
GAAAGTTGCGGTTGAGAAGCATAGGATAAAGGATCTTGCGGGATTCGGTGAAAAGAGCGAATCTGAAATATCAAAGGGACTGGTCATGCTTGAATCCAGCAAGGGAAGGATGCTTTTGGGAACTGCGCTACCCCAGGCCGAAGCCATAGTGGCAAAGCTGCTAGGTTCTGGAGTTGTCAGAAGGGCGGAAGTTGCGGGCTCCAGCCGGAGGATGAGAGAGACCGTGGGTGATATCGATATTCTTGTTATATCAGAGAAGCCCGAGAAGGCGACAGAATTCGTCTCGAAGATGAGCGAGGTCGAAAGCGTGATAGCCAGTGGGCCCACCAAGATAACGGTGAGGCTGAAGATAGGGCTGAACTGCGACATCAGGGTTCTCCAGAAGGAGAGTTTCGGTGCTGCGATGCAGTATTTCATAGGCGGTAAGGCTCACAACGTCAAGATGAGGCAAATAGCGATCAGGAAGGGATACAAGCTCAACGAGTACGGGCTTTTCGACAAGAAGAACAGGAGCGTTGCTGGAGAGGAAGAGAAGGAGGTCTACTCGAAGTTAGGATTGGAATACATGGAGCCGGAGATGCGGGAGGACAAGGGGGAGATAGAGCTGGCATTGAAGCACGATATACCAAAGCTGGTGCAGTTGGAGGATGTCAAAGGAGACCTACACATGCATACCAAATACACTGACGGATTGAACAGCGTGGAGGAGATGGTGATGGAAGCCATAAAGATAGGCAGGGAATACATAGGTTTCACCGACCACTCCAGGAGTGAATACCAGGCCCATGGAATGGATGATAAGAGATACGATACCTACCTAAAGGAAATAGACACAGTAAGGAAGAAATACGAAGGGAAGATAAGGATTTTCAGCAGTGCAGAGACAGATATACTAAAAGATGGAAGCCTCGATTTCAAGAGAAACACACTGGAAAAGATGGATTACGTGCTTGCAAGTGTGCATACCAATATTAACATGCCTAAGGATGAGATGACAAAAAGGATTGTGAAATGCCTTGAGAGCAACATGGTCGACATAATGGCGCATCCGAGCGACAGGCTGATAAACCAGAGACCTCCGATAAATGCCGACTGGGATAAGATATTTGAAACCGCAAAAGACCATGGAGTAATGATGGAAGTCGATTCGTTTCCCGATAGGCTCGACTTGAACGATGAAGGCATATTCAAAGCTCGACAGTACGATCTCAAATTCGCGATAGACACCGATTCGCACAGGACAGCCCATATGCAGCTCATGCGATACGGGATAGGCACCGCAAAGAGAGGATGGCTGAAAAAGGAAGATGTCGTAAACACGCATGGATGCGAGGAAATAACAAAATTTTTCAGGTAGCAGCATGAAAGTGGTAATAGGAGGAACGTTCAATCACTTGCACACGGGCCATCTGGCATTGCTCAGGAAGGCCTTTGCGATTGGAGACTCTGTCTACATAGGCCTGACAAAAGATGACTACGCACAGAGCAGGAAACCCGATCAGAAGATTATGAAATACGCAGAAAGGAAGGAAAAACTGACGCGTGCTGCGGAATCATTGGGAAAAGACTTTAGGATAATGCCTCTTAGCGATAGATTCGGACCTTCAATTACGGGAGATTTCGATGTCATTGTGGTCAGCGAGGAGACATACAAGACCGGATTGGAAGTGAATAGGAGAAGAAGAAAAAATGGGCTGAAACCATTAAGGATAGTGAAGATAAAGTACGTTCTAGCTGAGGATTCACTACCAATATCAAGTTCAAGGATAGCGAAAGGAGAGATAGACACCAGTGGGAAACTAAACAAAAAGAATAAAAAGTAGATTCCCTTTAAGATATAGGCAGCTTAACAACAAGACCCAGAGGATATTCTATGATAATAGACTCACATGTCCATATTGGAAACGACAGAGATGGAACAAGACAGACCGTTCTTGGACTTAAGAAGAACATGAAGGCCTATGGCGTAGACAAGGCCATAATATTTCCATTTGATGAAGAAACCGATCTTGTCAAGGCCAGTATCGCACTGCTCCAGTATAGAAGCGAATCGATGAAACCATTTTTGAGGTTTGATCCAAAGAAGATAAAGCCTGAAGAGGTGGAAAGACTTCTTGCAGAATATCCATTTTATGGGGTAAAGCTGCACCCGCGAGCGCAGAACTTTGATCCCATTGACAAGCGTTACTATCCAATATACAAGAAGATGGAAGAATCAGGGAAACCGCTTCTCATACATTCTAGGAAAGCAATACCCTTATTTGGACGTTCTAAAGTTATAGATGGACGTTATTCTGATCCAGATAGAATTGTAAAGCTGGCAAAGTCTTTTCCTGATCTCGATATAATCCTGGCCCACTTTGCTGGAATCTCGAAATACGCGATTGACACTATCAAAAAAGAGGACAATCTTTTCATAGAAACCTCGATATTCGGTACTACGTTTCTAGTCAAGATGATTGCGGAACGGATAGGGCCTGAGAAAATGATGTTCGGCTCGGACAGCCCTTATTCTGACCAAGAAATAGAAGTCCTCAAAGTGAAGAAGTCGGGTTTAAGCAAAACGGACCTGGACAAGATTCTTTACAAGAATATGATTTTGAGAATAGGCAAGGATTAGTTTTCTTCGTCCTCCCTTCTGGGTTTATCTCCGCATGTGCATCCGCACTCGCAATTCTTCTTGCATTTGCATCCGCCATAGCATCCACATCTACAGGCTCCGCCGCATTCGCATCCGGATCCTGGGCCCTGGTTTGTCATGTCTGATGATTTGAAGTTAATTTATAAAAGATGAACTGTCACTCATGAAGAAAAGACTAATCTATTTAAACGTTCTCATCCGAGAATGGTCAAAGGCGGATTGAAATGAAAACCGAGACATATCTAGTGATCATAGCGGTGCTTGCGATATTCGTGATGGGAGCAGTTCTCGCAGCCGCAGTCTTGTATCCAGGAGGACTGACAGGAGTTACAGGTACCCAAAATAACTACATCACCGTCACAGCACAAGGATTCGCCTACGGTTATCCTTCGGAGGCGGTTATTTACCTTTACCTTAATGGTTCCGGACCTGATTCGGCGATAGCCACAAGCAATGCGTCCTTGACGCTCCAAAAACTTAATTTCTCCCTAAATAAATACATAAACGAAAATACATCGGAAATCAAGACCCTATCATACCAATTAAGCAAGGAGCATAACTCAAGTATTTACGAAGTGGATGAGGACTTGGAAGTTACAATACCAAACATACAGAATGTAAGTACTGTGCTGCAAAATCTTTCTTCCATACAGAATATCTATGTACAGACAGTTTCCCCTACTCTTTCGGATTCACAGAAGGTTAAGCTTAGAAATCTGGCTCTTTCCGATGCGCTTACAAATGCCACCACCCAGGCCAAGGTTCTGGCCCAGAATATGACAGTGACAACGCATAATATCACGGTGACCAGCTTCAATGTTTTCTATCCTTACAGCCTGAATGCAGCAGCCTCACCTTCTGGAGGAATCGGAAACAAGGGCACCCTGATTTATAGTGGGGAGAACCAGGTTTCGGAAACCGTAACGGTCCAGTTCTCATACAAGTAGATTGAAATGGCCATCGTCTAAAGGGAGATAACGGCGAGAATGCCTTCTTTCGAAGCCTAAAGCTCGAACTCCTTCTTTATCTTGTCTACCTTTGGTCGTATTACAAGCATGCAGTAAGGCTGGAAGGGGTTGTTCTTGTAATAGTCCTTATGGTAGTCTTCGGAAGGATAGAACGCTTCGAGCTTCTTCACTTCCGTAGCGATGGGCTTCTTGTAATCGCCCTTTATGCTCTTCATGTAGTCTTCTATCACTTCTTTCTGCTCTGGTTCTGTATAGAGTATTATTGACCGGTACTGGGAGCCGTAATCCGCCCCCTGCTGATTGATCGAAGTCGGATCATGCATCTTAAAGAAGATTTCAAGTAGTTTCTTTAGCGGAGCCTTAGCTGGAGCATATTCTACTTTGAGGACTTCCGCATGGCCAGTGTCACCAGAGCACACTTCCTCATAGGTCGGGTTTTTCGTGTGCCCACCGGCGTAGCCAGGGGTAGTTTTGACCACTCCTTCGAACATGGTGAAAACCGCTTCGGTGCACCAAAAACATCCGCCGCCGAAAATTATCATTTCTGTTTTCATTTTTACCAATTATATTTCTGTGCTTACTTCACAGAGAAAATTTATTAGAATTGAGAACATATTTAAGGATTATGGCTTTATAGAAAGTATGTCTAAATCAAATAGACCTTTAGGAATTACAATCCTCTTGATTTTCGTACTAATTTGTGGAGTAATCCTGTTGAGTCTTAGCATAATAGCTTTGATGGCCTTCATTTCTATTTTAAACTCACCTACTGGCTGGGAGCCCACTGGGATTGGAACTTCACCTTCTTCAGCTTTATCGTTTTCACTTCCGGCATGTGCCTTGTCTTTTCTAATAGCATACGGTTTTCTTAAGAAGATTTCATGGACCTACTGGCTGTATATAGCAATTTCCATAATAATCTCCATTTCAATTTTTCTTTATATCTTATTATTGCTTTCTTCGCTGGTTTCATCAACTATAAAAGGATTTGGATCAGTAGCCTTGTTTGCAGAGGGCGCAAAGTTATATTCTGGAATTATAATATTGATAATATTTGTGCCAATTATATACTATTTGAGAAGACCTAACGTCAGAAAATGGTTTAATACCTAGCACAGAAACAGTATTTCATAGTGCTTCAGTGCACCAGAAACATCCGCCGCCGAAGACTATTGTTTCGGTTTCGTTTTTCATTTTTTAGCCTTCTCCGAAGGTATGAACCTGAGAGAAACGGAATTGACGCAGTGTCTCGTATTTTTCGGTGTGAATCCCTCTCCCAAAAAGATGTGACCGAGATGAGCCCCGCATCTTGCACATTGAATCTCGGTTCTCTGGCCGTCTGCATCAGGAAGCCTCTTTACTGCGCCTTTTATCTCCTGGTCGAAGCTTGGCCAGCCGCACCTCGCATCGAACTTGTCATCGGACCTGTATAGCGGCGCTTCGCACCTCCTGCATACATATATGCCTGGTTTGGTGTTGTCTTCGTATTCGCCGCTGTATGGGGCTTCTGTGCCTTTGTCCACTATCACATGTTCTTCTTCTGGTGTGAGCTTATTCAGTTTCATGTGCATCAATGTATATCGGACTTTAACAATTTTAAATCTATCTAAATGTTTTTAGAATTATCTCAGGTATTGTTAACCTAAAACTCAAACTCTATGTCGAGAAATATCAAGGTGAGTATTATTACGGTTTGTATTAGAACTATCAGAAACCTTGCCTGCGTATCGGCAGCGGCGATGCTGGCTATCTGTCCCGCAATCCAATTGCTGATAAACGTTGAAAAGATGATGACGAATATGAATATCAGGAAACTGTGCCCCTCTGAGACCTTACTCCTATCGAAACGCTTTGCCTTGAAGAGTCCTTTATCCAACGAATACCTAAGAAAGAGAGTGGCTGCGAAGTAGCTTACTAGCGCAGAAAAGATGTATTTCCAGAGTACTGGAAGGACAAGATAACTTCCGACCAGAACGACGGAGAGAAATACGAAAGCGATATATTTATTGCCTAGCTGGGTCAGGAAAAGGTCCCATGCACTTTTTAAGATGCTGGCAAATTGCTCTGTTTTGGTTCTCCGCATTAGTACCACTAGGGGTAAAATCAGCCCGCTTTACTGGCCAATATTACTTAGAGATGAAGTCTTAAATAAATTTGTGTTAGGGATTGGCAAATTGTTGCAATGCTTAAACCGAATATAATCTGAAGTCTATTTAGTTATTCGGGTGCATTTTCATATAAGTTCCAGTCTTGCTGAAAATTAGGGGTATTTTGTGTTCTTTGGAAAAAGAGATCCGGAAGGCGTTGCGCCTGAAGGACTAGAAAAACTATTGACAGAACTGTTTGAGAAGAAGATCGGTCCGTTCGAACCTAGGGCACGAGGCACATTGGAAGACATGGAAGCCGCGAGGAAAGAATTCATCTCTGCCTGCGACACTCTGGAATCTCTTGACGTTGAACCCTATACCGAAGACCTTTATTTTGCTAGCGTGAGCTCGATAAAAAACCAGAAGGTTCTCTATGCCAAGTCCATAAGGAGGATTGCCAGTGACATGAGGTTAGAAACAACAAGCGGCCAGACCTCCTATGCAAGATACGGTTTCGTCCTTAAGACTGCGGAAGAAGCAATAACCGAGATGCTCAAGACCAACGCAGGTTTCAAGACCGTTCTCTACAGCTATTCAAATCACTTCGGCGCGTTCAAGAAGGCCTTCTCACAGATAGAAAGATGCAGGGACGAGCTAAGGCGTGAGATTGGCAACCGAGCCAAAGAAGCCGCAGAGTATGCGGAAGCTAAGGAGAAAATATCAAGACTCAATACCGAAATGGAAGAATTGGAGACTCTTAGGCAGAGCATAACCGCTTTGGAGAGAAGCTTGAATAATAAGAGCGATGGAGGTTTAGAAGATGAAGGAATAAGATTTTTGAAGAACCTGGAAGAAAAGAGGAGAGAATTATCAGAAATAACA
>CAZJZM010000049.1:0-6375 GCA_964550485.1 Microcaldota archaeon
TGGAACATTGGACTTGGTGATGGCAGATGTCGATAGATAGCATGATAGGCAATGCAATTAATTCAGGCAACATCCTGACTAGCCTAGCCGGCATCATAGTCTACGGCATAATCATCTCGATAGTGATATTCCTCTTTTCATACTTCTTCGGCTGGTTCGAAAGGAAGATGATCGCCAAGGCGCAGTACAGGCACGGCCCGACCTATGTGGGAAAATTCGGCATACTGCAGAACATGGCAGACCTCATCAAGCTCATGGCAAAGGAAATCATAGTGCCGGCCAATGCGAACAAATTCCTCATCTCGCTGGCTCCTATAGCGCTCGTGGCATTGAACATATTCGTCATCTTCCTGATACCTTTCTCTCCAGTCCTTCAGGGCAGCAACCTCGGGCTGGGATTACTAATCATATTCGTCCTTCTGGGCTTTACTCCTATCCTCATCTTCCTTACGGGCTTTTCTACGGGAAACAAGTACGCCGACATAGGTGCGCAGAGGTCGGTCCTCATGCTGATAAGCTACGAGCTGCCGATGATAATAGTCATAGCCTCGGTGGCGCTCCTCACCAACAGCTACAGCATGGCAAGCTTGATCACCGCGCAGGCAAAATGGCCACTCGCCTTCCTGATGCCGATAGGGCTTTTCGTATTCTTCGTTGCCATGCTCGCCGAGCTGGAGAGACCGCCTTTCGATACCAGGGAGGCTGACTCAGAGCTCATCGCGGGCTGGCTCACCGACATAAGCGCGCCATACTATGCGCTGGCCCTGTTGCTGGATTACACGAGGATGTTCCTGGGAAGCCTGCTGATTGCAATCATCTTCTTTGGCGGATGGCTGGGACCTTTGGTGCTCCCTCCGGAAGCCTGGCTTCTGATAAAGGCTTTCCTCATAGCTGTCTTCATCACGCTCATAAGGATAACGACAGTCAGGATGAGGATAGACAAGGTATTGAAATTCGGATGGGTCTGGCTCATGCCCCTGGCCCTGATAAACCTTATAATTACTTACTTTGTACTTCTATGATATGGTGGATTGATGATACAGCCTCTTGTTGAAACGGTAAAGGCCCTGGGGAGAAAGAGGTTCACCACAGAATATCCTGAGGAGAGGGAATCGCTTCCGGATTCATACAGGGGCATGCTTAAGCTGGATATTGAGACCTGCATAAGCTGCTCCGCGTGCGAAATGATATGCCCGAATAAGACAATAACCATGGTGGAGATCATTACCGATAAGGGGGTCAAGAAGATGCCGCAGATAGGGATAGAGAGATGCCTCTTCTGCGCGCTCTGCGAGGAGGTCTGCCCTCCAAAGTGCCTTACCTTGGGAAAGGATACCGATGTCTACGAGACCTATGATAAGAGAACGCTTATCAAGAGGCCCGAAGAGCTTGAGTAAAATGTTTTTGGATCCGCTGTTTATAGCCATAGCAATCTTGACAATAGGCGCAGGCCTGGCGGTCTTCCTTTCGAGGAGGATTCTCCACTCGGTGCTTGGACTCACCTTCGCGTTCATCGGAAGCGCGCTTGTCTTTCTCTATCTGGGCCAGACCTTCGTGGCGCTCCTCCAGCTTTTTGTCTTCGTCGGAGGGCTATCCACGTACCTTATAGTGGCTGTTGCCGGAGAGGAAGCGAGCGAGAGCGTTTCGGTTTACAGATTCATTCCGCTTCTTGTGATAATTGCACTGGGCCTCTCAACGCTTGCTGTCAGCTTAGGAATGGGAGGTCCACCTTCCGGAAATAACTTCATGGCTGCTTCGAGCGGCGCACTTGCAACCTATTATCCTGTACTTTTCATGCTCGGATTGCTTCTTTTCTCGACGGTCATGGGAAGCATACTGATAATGAAGAGGTTTGTGAGGCTGATAGTCTGATAGTTCTTCCGTACTTATTGGCATTGGGCATCTCTCTTGTCGCAATAGCGCTGGCAGGTATAGCAACCCACAGAAACCTGATAGCCATAATGCTGGGCATGGAACTGATCTTCGTTGCAAGCACCATAGTCCTTGTCTCGTTCTTCGATTACAATTCGTTTGCAAGTTCCAGCGGGATAATACTGCTGTTCAGCATCTGGACAGTAGCCGCTGTTGAGATAATCACAGTCATAGCGCTTTATGTTTACATGAAATCGAGAGGCCTCGGCCTTGACGTCTCCAAGCTCTCGAAAATGAAGTGGTAAAATGATTCCGTTCTTGCTTATGGTGCCGCTTTTGCTGGCGATGGCGCTTATCTCAGTCCTTGGATACAGGAATTCCAAGTATGCAAGATGGATAGCATTGCTGGGTTCACTGGCCAGCCTCGTTCTCCTGTATTTCATTTCATACGGAAGCTACAGCCTGAGCTGGTTCAGCATCGGAACAGCGAGCATCAGCATAAGCTCGGTGATCACTCCGATAAACATGCTCCTGCTATTCATAGTGCTCCTCGTAGCGCCGCTGGTCTTTGTCTATTCCTTCGGCTTCATGAAGGTCCCGAGCGAGCAGAGGAGATTCTACCTTGAGATGCTCGCCTTCGAATCGGCGATGCTTGTCTTTGCAATGAGCGGAGATTTCATAACCCTCTTCATAGCCTGGGAGTTCCTTAGCCTGATGAGCTACCTGCTGATCGGTTTCTACCATCAGAAGGAAACTGCGTCTAGGGCGGCTAGAAAAGCGATGACCATAGTCCTGATTGGAGACATCGCACTGCTTGCTTCCATGATAATACTCTGGGACGCGTTCGGAAGCCTCAGCTTCGCGGCGATATTCTCCAGCATAAATACCAACATTCCTTCCCTCTATGTCGCGGTCTTACTGCTGATCGTTGCGATATTGACCAAGTCCGCGCAGTTCCCATTCCAGGAATGGCTTCCGGACGCGATGGAAGGCCCAACGCCAGTTTCTGCTTTCCTCCATTCCACCACAATGGTAAAGGCGGGGGTCTTTGCGCTGGTCCTCCTATATCCCCTCTTCTTTGCGACAAGAACCCTCCCCGTCCTATTCGCATTTGGAGTTATAACGGTGATACTCTCAACGCTTAACGCGCTAAAGGAGACGCAGATCAAGAGGGTGATAGCATATTCGACCGTTCAGGAATTGGGGTTGATGATAGTAGCCGCAAGCACCGGCAGCATAATCGCCTGCCTTTACTTCTTCCTGGTGCAGAGCTTCTATAAGGCCCTTCTCTTCTTCAGCGCTGGCTCGGTTATGGAGACTTCAGGAGAAGAAGACCTGAGACGGGCTTCCGGGCTGAGACAGAACAGGCTGGTCTACATAACAACACTCTTCGGAGTCTTGGCGTTGGCCGGATTCGTACCGTTCTCAGGCTTCTTTGCAAACGCCGCGATAGGCTCCTCTCTCATCTCGAATGCATATATCTACACCATCATTTCCCTTGTGGGGCTTTCGACGAGCTTCTTCATCTTCAGGTGGTTCTTCCTGGCTTCTAAAAAACCGAAAAGCTCGAAAATAGAAGTCGCGTACAGAACGCTTCCGAAGACCATGATCCTCAGCATGCTTATACTCGCGATCCTTGCCCTGGCGGGTTCTGCTGCATTCTTCTACCTCCCCGGCTTCCTTGGCAGCCAGAGCTACTATCTCAGCGCATTCATTAAGCCAGGCGGACTTAGCATAGGTTTCTATGATGCGATACTTGAGACCGCAGTGGCGATTCTGGGAGTGCTTGTCAGCTACATAATATTCGTACACAACAAGAGCCTGCCTTCCTCAATTTCATCAGTGGTATACAACAGCGGCTTTGTAAACTGGCTATATAACTACTTTGCAAAACTTGTATCAGGATTTTCAGAAGGCGTAGTCCTCTTCGACGTCTGGGTCGGCGATCTTTTCGAAGACCTCGGGAAGGCGGTGGAACTTTTAGGCAGGGCGATAAGGAGATTCTCGGTGGGCAACATATACCTATAAGTTACGATATTCTCGCTTGCTGTGGTCCTTGGATTCATGTATGTCTATCTCTATGGTGGTCTATGATGATTAGCGCTGACATTATCCTTTTTGGACTTATGGGCATCCTGCTGCTGGGCAACATGATATTTAGGATATTAGGGAACAAGAAGCAGCAATTTGCATTCTCAGCGATCTTGCTTCTTATCCTGATCGCGAGAATTGCAATCGAGATGCAGACAATTCCAACGCATACCATCTCCACCCTGATCACAATCAATCCGTTTTCGCTCTTCTTCATGCTTATATTCGCAGTTGGCATGTTCCTCGTCAACCTTCTTGCCTACGCCTATTCGGGGCATTACGGCGACTTTGCCCTTCTCTCTGGCTTTGCGCTCTCTGGGATGTTCCTCCTCTCGCTCTCAAACTCGCTTATCACCATCTTCATAGGCCTTGAACTCGCGAGCCTCCCTGCGGTTTTCATAATCCTTTTATCGAGAAGGGCGACGGAAGCGGCCACCAAGTTCTTCGTAATGACCTCGCTGGCGATCGCGCTGCTTTCTTTTGCAATAGTCCTGTTTTACGGAGGCACTGGAGGACTGATGATGTTAAATCAGACGACAAAGACCGAACTTCTGGCCTTCGCCGCAATGCTTTTCATAGTCTCTCTTGGGATAGACTCCTCAATCTTTCCTTTCAATCTCCTCATTCCGGATGTTTACGAGGGCTCTCCGGCATATGTCACTGCAATGCTGGGAGGACTGAACAAGAAAGTCGCGTTCGCGGCCCTAATCCAGATTCTCATACTCTGCTTCATTGGCTACAGATCGGCCTTCGAGGTCATTGCAATACTCTCGGTCGTGACAATGTTCTACGGAAACATAGTCGCGATGATGCAGAAGAACCTCAAGAGGATGCTTGCATACTCATCGATTTCCCAGGCAGGGTATATCCTCATAGGACTTGCAACCTCAACCCAGGCGGGACTTGCCGCAAGCCTCTTCCAGATATTCTCGCATATGTTTGCATTCATCGGCATTCTTGGGGTAGTCGCATGGCTTGAGGGCAGAAACAAGAACAGGATAGATGATCTGGTGGGACTGAATCAGGAGAACGAGTTTATCGCGCTTTCCATGAGCCTCTTCATGCTTGCCTTTGTGGGACTGCCGCTTACAACCGGATTCATAGGAAAGTTCCTGCTCTTTACAGGAGCGGTGGGTGCAGGAATGACATGGCTTGCGGTAATCGGCGTAATAAACAGCGTGATCTCCATCTATTATTATTCGAAGCCGATAATGACCGCCTACACGGTCAAAAACGACGCCAGGCATGTCGCCATAGCGAGGTCCGTCTATGCCGCGATAGCAATAGCCCTGATAATAACAATCGTGGTTGGAATATATCCACAGCCAGTAATAGGAATGGCGAACAACGCCGCGGCTTATCTATTCCATATCTAAGTGGAAAGGAATCAGATGGCATGCAGAAGTATTGAGGGGAAGATTCCTAAGACTATTGAAGAGACAGAAAGAAGAATGCAACTTACTATGACCAACTTGTCGATGTGATGGAACTGGTGGGTCTCCTTCTTGGATAGGAACATTCTTTCTATAAGCCAGAACATAAGCGCTCCCATCACGATTATTCCCACAAGAGGCAATACGCCTATGACTCCGAAAACCTGTGTGGATGCCAGGAAGATGAGCAAGTCCCCGATGAAGCCTGCCGTAAGAGGTATTCCTACCAGCGCAACCGCGCCGAAGATGAAGAAGTAGGTAATGACTGGGAAATTCCTTATGATTCCCTTTATCTTGGCTATCTCCAGCGTTCCGTACAATTCGCCCACGGTTCCGGCTATCAGGAATAGCAATGAGATCACTATGCCGTGGCTAAGCATCGCATATAGCGCGCCGTTGCTTCCCAGGATGCCGTAAGCGGCGACGCCTACTGCAACGATTCCCATGTCGGTTATGCTCGTATACGCTATCGCCCTCTTCAGGTTTCCCTGTCTCATTGCTGCGAATGCTGCGTAGATGGCAGAGAAGCCGAAGACGACCGCCATGTATTTGGTATAATCAAGCGAGATAGGTATCATGAGGAACATGAGCAGAAGTCCGTAACCTCCGAACTTGAGCAGGACTCCGGCGAGAATCATGCTTCCGGTTGTCGGCGCCTCGGTATGCGCGTCGGGAAGCCAGCTGTGGAATGGGAAGACAGGCATCTTTATCATGAATGAGAGCAAGAGGAGGGCCATTATTGTCAGCTGCGTTGCCTGCGTGATCTGGTGGGCTGTTCCCACGTCTTTTATTATTGTAAGAATGTCGAATGTGTGAGGGGTGACGGAGGTGTAAATCATGATTATTGCTATCAACAGTAGAAGGCTCGATGCAAGTGAGTACACTATGAATTTGGTGGCTGCGCTTTTCCTTCCGAATCCTCCGTATATGAAGATGATGAAGAACATCATGACTTCGGCAAGCTCCCAGAAGATGTAGA
>CAZJZM010000050.1:0-5590 GCA_964550485.1 Microcaldota archaeon
TCCCCTGCTCCCTCCGCGTTATTCTCCCCTCTACACAAATGAGAGAGCTGCCCTAAACGAAAGCAAGACGTAGAAAAAGCGAAGCGTCCCTGCATTACTTGTCCGCGGGCGGAGTTTCTGCAAGACACAACTTGTGCCAAGCCGCCGTTCGGCGAATGGCATCGTGCAGCGTTACTTCGCACTTGAGGCCGAGGCTCTGCTCGGCCTTTCTTACGCAGGGGACATAGCGTTGCGGCTCGGCGCCCGGAATTGCCTGTTGCGCAACTCTCACCTCTGCACTGGAGCCAAGCGCTTCAGCCACGGCATGTGCGAGTTCCAAGATGCTGAGAGCCTCTTCCGAACCAACATTGAAAGCTTCCAACGCCGGCGCACGGAACAGAATCGTCCACAACCAGATGGCCAAGTCGGCTGCGTACATGTAGGAGCGCATCGCCGTACCGTCTCCACCAATTTCGATCGCCTTTCCCGCCAAGGCGTCGCGAATGAAATTCCCGATGGCGAAATGCGCATCCAATGGCAGGTGCGGGCCCACAAAGGCAAAGCAGCGCGCAATCTTGCATTCGATTCCCGACTTCGCTCCCAGAACCGCGCACACCAGTTCCGCTGCCCGCTTGCCCGCGCCGTATGCAGACGCGCTGTCCAACGGATTCGGCGCACCGGCAAAATCCTCGGGGATGTGATTCACATCGGCGGGCTGTTTCCCATATACGGCCCCGGAGCTTGTCAGCAACAGCTTTCGGGTACGGTGGCTTGCGGCGAATTCCAATACTCTTTCAGTACCGCTCACCATCGTCGTCAACAACTGAAGGGCATTCCCGGCCGTTCGTCTTGCGGCGGTTTCGGTCACCGCGTGAATCGCAAACTCGAAATCGCCATCGGGCCAGGTGAAGTCCAGCACATCGCCAGCGAGCAGGTCGATTGCCGGATCGAATGCCAGGTGAGGGCATTTGCTGGCGAACGCCACAGGGTCTCGAGTGAGAATCGTTGCGCACGCGCCGAGTTCCAGCACGCGATTTGCGTGAACGAAGCTTTCGACCAGCCAACAGCCGAAAAAACCGGTGCCGCCTGTAATGAAGATCTTCTTCCCGCGCATCTCGCGCCAAAGCGGCCGCGTTTTCGCGAGAATAAGGTTCAGATCTTCAGTCGGGAGAGGAAGAGCCATCGCGAATCACCGGTTGGCACGCGGGGCGCCAAAAGTTGCATGCTGCTGGTTGAAAAATCGAGTGAATGGTCGAATGCACCTTCCTTATTGCGGTTTGCGGGATCGCTCCGTTCCGCTCACCGTTCGCCGCGCGAGAAAGCGCCCGATAAGGCCCGTCGTCCACCCAAAGTCCACAACATCTTCTGCATCATCGACCATTTCCAGGTCCGCGATCGATGCAACAAGGCCCCGAATACCCATGCGATCGAACAGGTTCATGTGCTCGTGAATCCGGATGGGCATGTCAACGATATTCTGTGCAAAGTCATCGCGGATAAATTTGTTCAAGGCGAGTGGAACTTCGATATAGATCAGCCCGCCGGGCGCCAGAAACCGCAGTGCCTCGATTGTAAAGGCCCGGGGATTTCCCAAGTGCTCAAGAACGTGCATGCAGGTAATGAAGGAGTATCCTTCAGGCCGCATTACCGCAATCTTCTTCACCTTCCGGCCATCCACCGAAGGATGAAGCCGCGCATCGGACGGGTCGTAGACGTAGAGGGTGCCAAATCGTTCATGGACGAATGGAGGAAGAAACTGCCCATCGCTGCCGCCGTAGTCGAGCAGATCGCCGCCGGAAAACTGGCTCGCGTTTTTACGCAAGAAGCCATCGACCGCGAGATTCCTATTGGCCGTTTCCAGCGGATGCGTTCCGACGTCCTTCGCGATGCGCGCATAGCTTGGCTCGACGGAGATGCGATCCCGGTTGTAGGTTTCCGAGCGATAGTCGCGATAGAGGCCGAGCAGATCCTCATACGAGTATTCATGGCACGGTGTAACACTGTGGCAAAGTTCGCAAGCCTGCAAATAAGTTCTGAGCTGCTTCACCGGCCCAGTCTCTTTCATGGGCTTGCCGCTCATTCTTCGTTTCCTGGCGGCCAACGACATGGGCTTGGTCGTGATCGATCCGGTTCTCGTATAGAGCAAGAACTCATCCTTGCTGGTATCCACCCGCAAGCGAAAGAACTCCGCGTACTGGCCCATGGGCAGTGCCTTCAGGTCGGTGCTTCCGCAAATGCGGCAGGATTGTGCTCTCACCGGTCTTCTCCTTGTGCTCGATCCTCGATGCTTCGCTGTTCGTTACGGCTGCTCTTCCAAAGGTGGAACGATCATGTTTGCGCGAAACTCATCGCGCGGCAGACGCGGCGCCATGTCTTCCATGGGCAGGCTGACGATGCTCCCATCTTCCCGCGTCGATGCGGTTGCGCGGGGAAGCGTAGGCTGATCCGGCGAAGTGTTCACGGCGCAGACGACCGGCCCATCGTAGGCCAGCACGGCGGCGACCTCGTCGCGGATGTTGCGCTGGTCCCTGATTTCCATGGTCTTGACACCATACGCCCCGGCAACCTTCAGGACATCCGGAAGCGTCAAGCGGCTCGAGGGGTCGGACCCAACGAGATGCCCTTGGAAATGGTTGCGCTGTGCCGCGATGATCGAGGCATAAGCGCCATTGCACAGGATGAAGTATTTGATGGGCAGATTGAGCCGCTTGACGGTCTCCAGTTCCTGGATGTTCAACTGAAAGCCGCCGTCTCCATTCACGCAAATTGTCCGCCGTTTTCCGCTCGCCAGGCAAGTGCCAATCGTTCCCGGCAGGCCGGTTCCCATGGCGCCGAGGCTGGGCGCGTTCACCACCCGCTGACCGTGCTTGAGGCGGAAACATTGGAGGAAGATGTCACTGCACGCGCCTGAGCTGCCAGGGGCCAGAACATCCTCGGCGGTGCATAGCTCCGACAGCACATCGACCAGCACGTAGGAGTTTACATAGCCCCCGTCTTCCTTCCAATACTCCGGCAACACAACGGGATATTTCGTCAGCCAGTCCTTGGCCGTCTTCAGCCATGCATCGGCGCCGGGCAGCGCGAAGCTCTTCAGTTGCGCCAGCATCTCTTGCACGAAGTCCTTGGCATCGGCGTGAACCGGCACATCGATGGTCATATCGAATTTTCCGATTTCATGGGCGTCGATATCCACCAGCACCTTCTTCGCGGCGCGCGCAAAGTTCTTATGACTGAAGGCAATCTGCGGCAAATCGAGCCGAGCGCCGAGCACCATGATCCAATCCGCGTTCTGCTGCGTGAAGTTCGCTCCTCGCGAGGCAATCGATCCTGGGCGTCCGGCAAAACATGCATGGTCGTCGGGAAGCATATCCATCGCTTTCCAGGTCAGCAATACGGGGACCTGCAAAGCGTTCACCAACTCCTCGACCAGGCCTTCGCGATGCGCTTGGCGGGCTCCATTGCCGATGAGCAGGACCGGACGCTCGGCTGTCTTGAGCAATTCCAGCGCTTCGGCGACCTTCTCTCGTATTTCGTCCTTGCGGCTGGCTTCTGGCTCGGGAGCAAAAGCCCGCAGACTCGCTTCGTCCACCATGCTTGCTTGCACATCCAATGGAACATCCAGCCAAACCGGCCCCCGCCTGCCGGTTGTCGCAAGGTGAACTGCCTTTTCGAGTTCGTAGCGAATGTCGTTGGGATCGATGAGGGTCTTGGCGTATTTCGTCAGCGGCGTCACGATGGCAACGATATCCACTTCCTGCGGCCCCATGGAGCGAACACCGCGGCCGGTAAGGAGGTCGGCGCGCTTGACCTGGCCCGAGAGGAAGATGCAGGAGGTCGAGTCCAACCATGCGGTCGCAAGGCCTGTCACTGCATTGGTGCCGCCGGGGCCGGTGGTGACCAGAGCCGCGCTGAGATCGCCGGTGTATTCCGCATAGGCCTGGGCGGCAAATGCGGCAGCCTGTTCATGCAGGCAACAGATGTACTCCATGCCCTCCTGGCTTCCAAATGAATCCACCAGGTGCATGCATCCGCCACCGGCAAGCATGAAGATGTGCTTGATGCCGCATGCGGCCAAAAACCGCGCGATGTAGTCCGATACTTTAGTCACTCTCTTCCGCCTTCATCCTAAGTTCCCGCAAAGTGCCCGCTACATTCAGTGGCGAGGTGTTCCAAGGCTGGGGCCATGCGACCGTTTCGAGGCCCAGTTCGGCGGCCTGCCTCAGGTTCTCTTGCGCATCGTCTACCATCACATCGCCCTTGCCGAGCCAACGCAACAAATCGCCTTTTCCCAAGTCATACGCCGGCGCGCCCGATTCAGCGCGCGAAGGCACCACGCAAAAGCACCGTATCCATGTTCCAAAATGCCGCATCACCCACCAGGCAACATCGGGCGCGCTCTGCAGCGGGCGCGCGGTCAATGCAATGTGCCGAAACCCGCTCCCGTATCGCGCAAACCAGGCAAGCACTTCGCTGTTCGGCGGCAGTTGAATTCCGGCTTCGGTTTTGCGAAACGCATCCATCGAGGCCAGATACTCTTTGCTGGACACACCAAGCGCCAGGTGCGGCGGATTTCCGCTCAGGTCCTCATACTTGAGGCTGCACTCGGGGTGCTCTGCAAGCCACGCATTTGCGAACCACTCGCGCATCAGGCCGTTCAGCACGTCGTCGACGTCCCAGACAATCGTTCGCATCAATCCATCCAATGGGTGACATATGTCTTTCGATCTGGATTCTTCATGATCGATTCATCCGTGTACCAGGAATCGCCCTTGGCGTAGGAGGTCGACACTTCCTCGATGACCGCACCATGCTTCGTCCAGAAGGAATGCTTGAGGCCGTGAGGAATGGTAATGATGTCGTTTGCCGCATGGTCCGTGTGTTTGCCTTCCAAATCGACGGTAACATTCCCATAAAGGATGTGATACGTCTCGTTCTTTTGGTTGTGCCATTGCTCGGGATGCTTTTGTCCAGGGAGCGCCACCAGGAGGCGCTTGCAGTAGTCGCGATTGATCACTGTGATCGCCGTCAACCCGTTCTCTCTGAAGTTCTTGATTCCGTAGTGGTGCGATATTTCCAACTCGCACTGCCCGGGCACCTGAACCTTGCTCTTCTTGATAAGTGCCTTCACATCGTGCACGATGGCAAGAACCGCCTGCCTGGTGTTCGCCGCGGTCACATTGGCTGCCATCAGCGCGCCGCTGGCGGGAATGGCCTCGATGGCCAAGTACTGGGCGTACTTTGAGAAGTCTTGTGCCACCAGTTGCCCGGTGACGTTTGGCATGGCGAAGAAAACATTCTGCGGATCTACAACTTCTCCCGCGGCCACCGCGTTCTTCACAAACGCGCCGCGAGCCAGGTCTCGCAGGGCCTGAGCCTCTCCCGCGGGAGCTGGATAGCGCGTATTCATGTTGCCCATCGTCGTCTGTGCTTCCAGCGCGGAGTGCAGCCACTGCTTCACCTGTTCCGGAGTGGCGCTGTATGCATTGATCGCGTATTTCTCAGTCGCAACGGCGACATGCTTCTCAAAGATGGTGGCTCCGAGCGCCATGGCGATCTTCACCGCCTCGAAGTTATCGGGCCGCTCATGTGTCGAGTACCCAACCTCAAGCTC
>CAZJZM010000050.1:5600-6315 GCA_964550485.1 Microcaldota archaeon
CTCGGGATAGCGCCTCTTGAGGAGGGCAATCTGTCCCAAGTGCAAATGCTCGTCCGGCGAAGGATACTCGCCCACGCAATGCATGAGCGCCAGCGATTTGTTCCGATGCGCAAAGAAGCTGACCACGTTGTCGATCTCTTCCAGCGGTTCTCCCGCGGTCGACGCGACAATGGGGAGATCGTGGGTTGCGATCCGTTCCAATAAGGGCCAATCGGTGAGATAGCAGCTTGGCACCTTCATGAAGTCGTAGCCGTGCTCGGCGATCTTGTCGACCGAAATCTCATCCCAGGGAGTACACATGGAGAGGAATCCGGCCTCCACGATGGCGTCCTTGATCTGCTTGTATTGAGCCCAGGACAGGTGCGTTTCTGAAAAGCGCTTTACATACTTCAGATCGTACCGGCTCTTGTAGGCGGGGTGGATGCAGCTATCGATATCTCGATATTGCAACTTTACGCAGAACTGGAATGGAAACCCATCGGAGGCTTTCCGCAATTCATGAACGATCCGCATTCCGTGTTCGACGTCCCCCATGTGATTGTTCGCCATCTCATACACGAACAACGGCCGTTTGTTAATGGATGTCACTGTATTCCTCTCCTGTTCCCATTCGTGACGCGCTTGGTTGCAGCCTGTTCACTTCGCTGAGGTAATGGCCGGATCGGCCGGCGACGCAGCAGCTTGGATTGGTTTCTTCCGCTTCGTTTCCGCACCA
>CAZJZM010000051.1:0-495 GCA_964550485.1 Microcaldota archaeon
CAAAAAGACCCACTAGTCAACATACGAAGCTTCGATGAACAAATTGAAGAATCAGGAATTGCTAAAGATTCCATATTAACTCAAGTTATTGTTGGAAATAAGGAAATACAACATGAAACAGCATCAGGCGCAGATGCTAAGCTAGATGCTGAAATATTGGCCCCTAAAAAGAAAGGACGTCCCACTGGTTCAAAGAATAAAGTAAAAGATGTCAAAGACACTCACAAAGAAACAACGGGTGTACGTGAATAGAAAGGCAGACGGCGCTACAGGAGTAGCTGCTGTGCTTGATAATTACGATACAGAGGACTATCGAACGGCTAACGCTATCTCAGTAGAAAACCTACAAAAGCCTGCAATCATAGAAGAGCTTAAAAAGCTTGGTTTTGACACTAATAACGCTAAGAGAGTAGTAGGTGAAATACTTAATGATGAAGATGCAGAATATAGAGATAAGTTAGGTGCGGTTGATAAAGTATTCAAAGTAAATGGCGA
>CAZJZM010000051.1:505-2079 GCA_964550485.1 Microcaldota archaeon
AAGAGTGTTAATATAAATCTTGATGCCAACTCTACGGAACGAACTAAAGAGCTTGGGACTAGACTTGTCAGGTTATTCAGACCAGGAAATAGAACAAGCATTTGAAGAACAACCTGTCTTGTGGGTTCTGAAGCATGAAATAAAGAATGAAGTAGGAACGCCTCTTGAGTTTGAGAAGAGACGTTACTTATGGGACATCTACAATGACCTTTCACCATTGCAAGTTTTACTAAAGCCGCCGCAGATTGGAGCGACGGTGGCGCAAGTAATAAAAGCTTTTTTTGTTGCTAAGAAACTTAAGCGGGACATCATCTACACACTTCCTACTTATACAGATGTAACGGACATGGTAGGAGGTGGATTTAACCGCATCATTGCCCAAAATCCTATCCTTATGGAATGGGTAAGAGACCACGATACTATTGACCAAAAGTTTGTAGGAGATAACATCATTCGTTTTAGAGGCACGTTTACTCCGAAGCAAGCGACTATGTATCCCTCTGGTTGTAATATTCATGACGAAGTTGATTCCTCTAACGCTGAAGTGCTCGTCCAATATGAGAATCGTTTGCAAGCTCAAGAGGATGGTGGATGGAGGTGGTACTTCTCTCATCCTTCATTAGCTGGATTTGGGATTGATATTTACTGGCAACAGTCAGACAAAAAGGAATGGGTCATTTCGTGTAATTCCTGTAAACGGCAACAAATACTCTCGTGGCCTGAGTCTTTGGATAGAGAAAGGATGTGTTACCAGTGTAAGTTCTGTAAAGCAGAATTAAGCAATGAAGAGAGAATGTACGGCGAATGGCTCCCGACGGCAAGAGGTGAGTTTAGCGGCTATCACATTTCTCAGTTGATATTGTGGAATAAGAGTGCCAAGGATATTTTTGACGCAAAGGATGACCCAGGAAAGAATGAACAGTTTTTTTATAACTATGTTCTCGGTCTACCATACATAGGCTCAGAGAACAAGATTACGAGTGATGTGGTGCTTAAAAACGTTGTCAATGAGACCAATGAACAGGAAGAGAGGATCATCATAGGCGTAGATACTGGCTTAGAGGGAGGGGCTATTCATTTTACTTGTATGAACAAACAAGGGGCGTTTTATTACGGCACATTCAAACTCCCCTATAAAATGGACGATGGAAAGGTCTATGACCCTTACGAAGACCTTGAAAAGCTCTTATTACGTTGGAAACAATCTATCATCATAGCTGACCAAGGTGGAGACTTGATGGGTATTAGGAAGCTCCAAGCTAAGTACCCAGGAAGAGTTTATCTCGTCTTCTACCGTAAAGACCGCAAGTCAAAAGAAATGGTTGACTGGGGTATAAACGAAGAACAAGGAACAGTACGGGTAGACCGTAATCAGTATTTTCAGTGGATGGTGGAGCAATTAAGGGATGTAGGCCGTATTAGATTTAATGGGAAGGCCGAAGAATGGGTAGATTGGGCCAAACACTTCGATAATGTATATAGAGAGATTAAAGTCTCTATCGAGAAGCCAGGACACGATATAGCGGCTAATTATGGGGCAGAATTAATCTGGAAACGTAATGGCCCCGACCATT
>CAZJZM010000051.1:2179-6285 GCA_964550485.1 Microcaldota archaeon
TTGTCACACATTGCTATATTGTCTAGTAGGGCTTGAAAAATATGGAGTAGCACAAGCATCTTTTATTAAAAGAGATGATACGGTCTTCCCTATTGCATCAAGGAGTAATAATGCTATTCCCGCTCGACGAGTACTAGGTAAGAAGATACAAGGGTATGTTGACTTTTAATTTAATAAAGGTGGAATTAACACCCAATATAGCCAGTGCTCTTAGATTCATGGTTGAGTCGGGAGTATTTGATATTAAAGACGGTTCGGCCACCCTCCACTTTGGGAGTAATGGACGATTAAATAAAATAGAGCGAAAGTTATACACAGTCGCTCCTGCAGAGGATTTGACAGAAGCTCCTATTAAGTTACTATAAAGTAAATAACTTACTGGCACGCACCAGAAGCGCACACCATATTGGCGTGCGTTTTTTGTTTTTTGACACTAGCACCGCAGACGACACACGCATAAGAATACAAAACGCGTTCCTAGCAGTGCTAATGTCAGTAAATAAATTATGGATTCATTTGACGAAAATATCCTAGGTGCAACAAGTTTGGTAAGTTCTGATACCAACAAAATTAAATCCTCTACTGACATTGAGGAAGGTATTGATGGTGACTATGAAAACCTACTTGAACTCCCGATGAGTAATGAGGAGCTTTTGTCTCTTCGTGATGAGTATGAAGCAAAATCCAATGGCTACTATCCAAAGATAAAAGCACGTCAGAATAGAAATAAACTGTACTTAAAAGGAAATCAACGTGCGAACAATGGACAGAATGATTTAGTTGTTCCAAAGAATCTTTTATTTGAGGCGACGGCAACATTCGTGCCAGCGGCTTTGGCAGAGAATCCTGAACCTGTGGTGTTTTCAGATAACACAGAGGAAGGTAAACAAGCCTCCAATGATTTAAAGACCATGCTTCAGTATCATGCGGATACTCTTGGCATGAGGCAGAAGCTCGCGGTCATGGTATGGCAGTGGTCAGAGTATTTTGTAGGAGCTGTAAAGTACGGTTGGGAACCGCTTCTTGACAAGCATGATTTGGATGAAGATGGCGAGCCAAAAGATAAAGGCGACATTACGATGGAACTTCGTAAGCCGCAGAATCTTGTATTAGACCCTGATGGATATGTAGACGAGTTCGGTGATTTCCATGGGTGGATAGGAGATAGAATTGAGAAACCCGCCAAGTGGTTTATAGAAAAGTTTCCCACACACAAAGAGTTTATTACGATAAAAGTAAACGATAAACTTGGTACGCTTATTACCGCAACAGAGTGGTGCAATGATGAATTTACGTTTACTACCTTCCAAGATGTTGTCTTAGAGAAACATAAGAACGAGTTTTTCAATTATCCTAAAAAAGACGGAGCACCTGTTATCAATCACTTCGCTGCTCCTAAGAAACCGTATACCTTCTTCTCAGTCTATTCTCTTCAAGAAGAGCCATATGACTTCACCAACCTTATTGAGCAGAATATCGCCAACCAAGATAGGATAAACGATAGGGATGAAC
The DNA here is from genome assembly GCA_964550485.1 of Microcaldota archaeon. Classification (GTDB taxonomy): domain Archaea; phylum Micrarchaeota; class Micrarchaeia; order Micrarchaeales; family CABMGC01; genus JAJZIZ01. The sequence goes on from CAZJZM010000051.1 coordinate 3,692, forward strand.
AGATAACCAAGAACCTCGCATCAGGGAATAATGCAGTTGCTATCTCAGGCCAAGCATTCACCTCAGAGACGGCAGACCAAGCTGTCCAGACTTTCTATCAAGAAGGATTCCTACTAATTCCAGACGGTAATATGGACGCTGTTAAACGCATTCCAGCATCTGCTCTACCTAATGGCATCATGGAAGCACAGGCAAGCGATATGCAAGCTCTACGTTCTGTGTATGGAACTTCCGGCTTAGTCCCCAATCAAAATCCTGATGAAGCGGTGAGGAATAACATCATGAACGAACAACATGATTCCTCACGTATTGGAGGAGGTGTCGGAGATCGCCTAGAGATTACTGCAAAGAATATGTTCAACTGGCTCACCCAACTCTACGCAGTGTTCTATGACGTACCACACTATGGCGCAATCATGGGCAATGCCGCAGCTGTGCAGTACGTTCAATTAAGTGCAGAGAATCTTCAAAGGAAATTCGTAGTCTCGGTTGCGCCTAATTCGATGAAGCCTCATGACGAAACAAGCCAAATGAATCTCGCCGTTCAACGTTGGGAGCAAAAGGCTATTGACCCGATAAATTTCTTGAAAGAGTTGGACGACCCTGACCCGCTACAGAATGCATTGATGTTGGTGACATGGACAGTTAACCCGCAACAGTATATGCAACAATTCCTCGGAGGAGAGCAACAACCGCAACAAGGAGCACCACAGGTCGGAGGTGCCCCGCCAGAAGGTCAGCCAATACAGCAAAGTCCACCACAAAGTCCTGCAGCACCAATAGCATCCCCAAGTTTATCCCAAGTTCCATTACCACCATTAAATAAATAATATGTCAGCACACGAAAAAGCTCTTGAGAAAGCAAAAAAACATTCTCACAAGAAAGGTAAAGAAGGTAAATGTTTAATCTGCGGTAAGAAGTTACAGAATGTAGAAAATGATAAAGGCAAAGATGAGGATGAAGAAGAAGAGGAAGAGGGTAAAGAGTTAGATGAAAAAGGTCGCAGGCCGAAGAAAGAGTTTGGCGCAAAGAATAATGACTCACAGGAGGATTAACATGGCTTCAAGAAAATCAATCTGGGACGGTATGGATAGGCTAGAGGGCAAAAAAGAAGGAAGTTCTCACGCCAATCTCAATAAAGAACGTGTGCGTCAAGGTTACAAGAAAGAAGGCACACCTCAGTCAAAAGCCCTCGATAACGTACTCAAAGGAAAGAATATAGAGGGAGTAAGAAAATTGACAAAGACTCTTGAAATGACTGGCGGCAAATATGGATTAAATGAATTAGATAAAGGGCGCACTGGAAGTGGAGGACACAATATGCGCTATGACGAAAAGGCAAAGAAATACGTTCGCAAATAATTAAAAACCAAACATAAATAACATGAGCCCGATGTTTTTGGAGAGAAAATTGAAGAAAGAATACGGTGACAATCCCCACGCCATTTACGGAACAATGAACAAAATCGGTGCCATGAAAGGCAATAAGGAGACAAAAAAAGGTCGAAAAATGGAGAAAGAACACACAGCACATGAGAAAGCATTATCACATAAGCACAGATAACATGGCAACCATAACTAAGGTAGTTGTTTCGTATGATGACGGTACCACACAAGAATTGGATGCGGCGGCAGTAGTCGCAGCAATCTCCCCAGTGGCAGTTACAGTAGAGGTTCAAGCAGGTGCAACGCCGACTGCAACTGTTACGACGGTCGCAAACGGTTAGTCCTTTCATATAGGTTCATAGACGGTTTCTCGGATTGTCGTCGTTAAATAAAATCCTGCGTAAATTATCCTAAGCATAGGTTTCCCTGTCTGCACCTGAAGCAGCTTGCAATAAAATGCCCGAAGATAAAAAGAGTTCGACAGCAGATTTTCTCAATGAAATAGCCGCACCAGAGGTATTCAAAGAGGAACCCGCAGAGGTTGAGGAGAAAGAGGAAAAACCCCTTCCCTTCAACCAAGACCCGAAGATTCAGAGGTTCATTGAAAAGCAGGTTGAAAGACGTTTGAAAGACTTTAAACCGTCTGTAGAACGTGAGTTCATCAAAGAGGTTCAGGAGGATATCAATCTCCCTCCATCGTTCATCCAACTCGTGGGGAATGATACCGAACAAAAGAAACAAGTTCTCAAAGACTTGTCTAAATACTTCGGCGACCTCAAGGGCGAAGCTAAAAAGGAAGCTATTGCTGATTTCATGAAAGATATGCAGGAACAGCAACAGGCACAAGCCGAAGAAGACATCCAAGCAAAAGAAGAGTTGGATAATTACTTCGATGAGATTGAGGAAACCTACGATGTGGACCTTTCCTCAAACGCTACTTCCTCTAAAAAGCTCCGCTCGGACTTTATAGATTATGTGCGTAAAATCGCGCATAAGAACGAAGACGGTGAAGTGGATTCATTCCCTGATTTGCTCTCAGCATTTGAGACGTTTCAGGATATGACGAAACGAGCACCATCAAATCGCGCTAATAAAGAATTGGCTGCGCGGGGGCTGACCCGTTCAGGAGACACTACTACGGCTACTCCACAAGGAAGAAGCTGGAAGGATGTCGATAGATACTTCAGCAAATTAAAGGAAATTAATA
>CAZJZM010000052.1:0-6261 GCA_964550485.1 Microcaldota archaeon
CAAATATATTATATAACATTTGTTTCCATAATAGGAAAGTCAGACAAAGGGGAAAACTGATGGTCAACCTAAGGATACCAATATACATTTCTCTCATTGCTATAGTTTTTATCGGCGGAATAAGCGGAACCTACATCATAGGCCACTACGAGAACGGCTTCAACTTACCAATAAACTCTCTTCTTGATGCGGCTTATTACACCGTGGTCACGGTCTCAACCGTGGGCTACGGCGACATAGTCCCAATCACAACCACCGCCAGGATATTCTCAATGACTCTAATAATAACAGGCATAGGGGTCTTCCTGGGAGCTCTTTCATTCGTTACCAGTGAACTGGTCAATGCAAGGGTCGACAGCCTCACAGGCAAGCTCAACCCCTTCGAGAAGAGGATCCTGAAGGACCATGTCATCCTTGTGGGAACCGACTCGGTGAACCTGCGCCTGGCGACCAAGCTTAAGGAGAAGGAGATCAGGTTCATACTGCTGAGCTCGAACAACGAGACCGTGGAGCAGATGAGGAAGCAGGGCTACAAGGCCTTTTTCGTGGAGGAGACCGACGAGGACGTGATGAAGCAGTTCGAGTTCGGGAAAGCCAAGTCCATAATAATAGACATGCGCGACAAGTCCCACATGGTCTATGCGATACTCCTCATAAGGAGCCTAGCCGAGAAATCGAAGATAGTGGCGATAGCGCACAGTCAGCAGGAGGAGATCCACATAAGGCGCATGGGAGCGGGCATAGGTATAATAAGTCCGTCTGAGATGGTCTCAAACATACTGACCCAGAAGATAGAGGAGCTCTAGCACCCAAGTTCCCGAAAGAAATTTTCAATATCCGTAATTGAAACGATTCAATAAAATGTCCAAACTGGTATCGAGATGTCCGCATTAATCCTGAAGATAAATCCGAGAAGGCCCGAAAGAGACAAGATAAAGATTGCAGCCGAGGCGATAAAGAAGGGCGGGCTCGTGGTCTTTCCGACCGAGACCGTCTACGGCATAGGCGCAGACGCATTCGACGAGAAGGCATGTGCAAAGATCTTCAGGGCCAAGGGGAGACCCAGCGACAACCCAATCATAGTCCATGTCTCGGATCTCAGGATGGCGAAGTGCGTCGCCGAGATCCCTCCTATATATAGTAATATAATAGCAGCCATCTGGCCGGCCCCGATTACCTTCATAATGAAGGCAAGGAACGAGCTGCCCAAGATAGTCACTGCTGGACTAAATACAGTGGCCGTGAGGATGCCGAGCAACAGGGTAGCGCTGGAGCTGATCAAAGCGAGCGGACTGCCCATAGCCGCGCCCAGCGCAAACATCTCCAAGAAGCCCTCATCCACCTCAGCGTTGCATGCCATCAAATACTTCGGAAAGGCTGTCGATGTGATAATCGATTCCGGAAGGTCAAAGTTCGGGCTGGAGTCCACCATTCTAGACCTCCGCAGCTTCAAGGTCCTCAGGCCAGGAGCATTCACTGTCGAAGAGATAGAAAAGGCGTTCGGGAGAAGGCCCACCGTAACAGGCGAGACGAGGGGCATCGACGAATCGAAGGCGGCGCTGAGTCCCGGCATGAAATACAGGCACTATTCACCCGAAACGCCTCTCTTCCTATTCGTAGGGGAGGGCGATGAACTGAAGAAAATTCTCGAGAAGGCAGACGACCCGTTCGCTTTCCTCGGTTCCAAAGAACTGTCTGGCAAAATAGGAAAAAGAACCGATCAGAAGATAATACTCGGCAGCAGGAAAAATCTAAAGGAGATAGCAGCCAATCTATTCGATGCACTCATAGCCCTCGATTCCCTCAAAGTCAAATACGCAATAATAGAATCGTTCGACGAGAAGGGATACGGGCTCGCCATAATGAACAGGCTGAGGAAGGCAACCCAGCACAAGGCATTCAAGACGGCTCCAGAACTTGAAAAACTGGTCGATGAAATTGACAAAACCCCTGCAGGATGATTCCTGCTGACAATTTCCTCATCTCAAAAGCAACATTAGCTTTTTGAGCTCATTGGTGATGCCATATCTTGCGATCGCCGAGTTGCCATAACCCGCTTTCCCGGTAATCTCCATGCCCAACCATTCAGGGACTTTGAATTCATCACGTTTCTCTAAATTTCTGAATCTGACCTCTGCTATGACAAGACCCCTCAGATCCTCCACAACCTTATTTCCCCTCAAACTCGCAACGAAAACATCAAGTTCTACCTCCACATCTTCGTGTCCGGGCTTTATCTTCATGCCATCTGGAGACATGTAAAACCTGAATTTGATCAGGCCTGGGGGTTTCCTATCCTTATTCCGTCGACGTTCTCGAAACTCCGCCGCAGAGACGTGCCACCTCTCTTCCTTCACAATCAATCTATCCTCCAACATTCTTGAGATAAAGTATTTCTTGCCAATTTTCCTTATCCTGAAAATGTCATCCAGAAAGCTGCCCATTCTGATATAGCTCTGCGTTATCCTCGCATGAGCATACCTCCTATGCATGATTTTTAAAAAATCATCATATTTCGGCATTTCATTTTCCTGATCATTGCCATTCCTCTTCAGTTTTTCAAAAGGCGGCAGCCCAACTGGCAGAAAGACCCTTTTGGAAGGTCTAATGATCATTTCGGGCGAAGGAATCTCTGATTTCAACATCCAGCTACCCTCATAGCCTCAAAAGCAGCTTTACATCACTCGGAACGCCAAACCTGGCGATTGAAGAATTGCCATAGCCTTTTTTCGAGGTAATCTCCTTGCCTAACCAACTTCTAAACTCAAACCCTTCAGGCCATTTTGAAACGTCAATCTCTGCGATGATAAGTCCCTTCAAGTTGAACATATCCCAGGTCCCAAGCAAACTCGCCTCAAAGACATCAAACTCTACCTTTATTCCTTTATGCTCGCGCTCTATCCTTTCTCCATCAAGTGACATGTAAAATCTGGATTTTTTAATTCCAGGAAAATCACTATCCCTCAGAATCTCCTGAAGATCCCTCTCCGAGACAGACCACTTCAGCTCCTCCTTGTCCAGGCCCTTGCCAATTTTTGTTGAAAGAACTCCTCCCTCCTTGCCGATTATTCTCCTTATTCTGAAATCGTGACTCCCTACACCTTCTCCTTTGATATAATACTGTATCATGCTCCTGTATGTGTACGTTCTCTCCATCATCTTTAAAAATTCGCCATATTCCATTATACCTGAATGAGGACCATCTCCTCTATTCAATGTTACAAAGGAAGGCAATTCGTATGGTAAGAACCTTCTTTCTATCTCAGGGCCCCTCTGATCGCATCGCCTATTAATTATCTCTGCTACTTTATTTACATGCCCCAACATGCACTCTAATAAGGCAAATCAGATATATATGTCTTTTATCCGCCGCAACGGATTCCTTTTGTTCCATGGCAGGATAAGAAATAATAACCTGTCCTGCCATTTATTTACATGATCTTATGAAGGCTGAAATAGGCATAATCGGAGGATCGGGATTCTACTCACTGCTCGAAGACTACGAGAGCATACAGCTTGATACTGAGTACGGGAAGCCCAGCGCCGAGATAGCTCTTGGAAGAATAGGAGGCAAAACGGTCGCGTTCATCCCAAGGCACGGAAAGAATCATACCATTCCGCCGCACAAGGTTCCCTACAGGGCAAACATAGCTGCACTAGCCGACCTCGGAGTGAAGAGGATCATAGCGACGGCAAGCGTGGGCTCACTGAAGGAGGAGTATGCGCCAGGAGAGTTTGTACTTTTTGACCAATTCGTAAACATGACCCACGGGCGGCAGGACACCTTCTACGACAAGGATGTGGTTGCACATGTAAGCATGGCCGATCCCTACTGTAGCGAGATGCGCTCAATCGCATCAAAGCTTCTCAAGGGCATGAAGATAAAATACCACGAAAAAGGGACGGCAGTGGTAATAAACGGCCCGAGGTTCTCCTCGAGGGCGGAGTCGAAGTTCTTCGGCTCGCAGGGATTCGAGACCATCAACATGACCCAGTATCCAGAGGCCGCGCTCGCCAGGGAGAAGGCGCTCTGCTACCTCGGAATAGGCATCATCACAGACTATGACTCTGGACTCGAAGGAAGGAAGGACATCAAGTCGGTCACCACCGCAGAAATGCTCAGGGTCTTCGGTGAGAACGTCGGCAGGGCAAAGAAAATAGTCTCGGAGCTTGTGCCCATGATAGGCAATGAAAGGAAAAACTGCATCTGCCCGAAATCCCTGGAAGGCGCAATTGTAACCCACTGACCGTCATCTTTCAGGGTTTCAAACTGTCGTCTGAAGCATGGAATGATATGCGTGATTAAAAGCGAAGGTTTAAAAAGGGAAAGCTAAAATAGGCGGAAGCCATATATACCAGGAAAGGGAGAAGATATACCTGTGATCAAATGCTTTCAACTCGAGTAAAAAGAACAACTCCTACTGATATTAAGCCTTTAGCCAGGTCTTTTCTTGCAGCCGCACTCGTCTTCACTCCAGTAAGTAATGCAAGGGCCGACACTGCAGACACATCCGCCTATCCTCCTCAGCAATCACAACAGGCGCAGCAGGTGCAATCAAATGGCTCATGTCCAGCATCCGTAACAGTAAACGCTGACCTTTCACAAGTAACACACGATCAACTTCAGGTAATCGGAAAGACTTTGGGGGATAATGTATACGCTGCCATGTCTGCGGCAAATGGAGGTCCCTGCAAAGTAACGATGGACATAGTTCCAGTCCAACCGGCAGAACCTCAATTCTGCCCAATTCCCATACTTCCACCTTTTTTCATGGAATCATACCTGAAGGGAGATCAAGAATGCCATACTGTTGAAATCTGCGTTCCTAGTGGAACATATTCCCCTCCAGCAGTACAGCAATCACTTGCTCCGGCTCCAGCACCAGTACAGGTAGCAACACCAGCAGTTCAACCCGCTACTCAATATATCACAGAAGCTCCAGCGGCTCCAGCAGCAATCGTTGTTCCTCAAGTAGTAGAAGTGGGCGCTCCAACAGTAGTAGTTCCGGAAGTCGTATTTCCACTAACATACGGTTACGGCGACAACACACTCTCCGTAGTTGTAATAGGCGGCGGATATTTCGGAGATTATGGTTACTATGGCGGCAGAAACGGCCACTATGGTCTAGGAAGAGGCGGCTACAACAGCGGTTACAACGGCTACAACGGCGGATATGGAAATAATAATTATGGTAACGGTCCGAGAATAGGCGGCCACGGCAACAACGGTTACAATGGCGGAAACAGCGGATATGATTATCGTGTAAACGGTCACGTAACCAAAGATTATGATAATGACTACAGACAAAACTGGGGACACCAACAGGAACGCAGGCATGAACAGAATCCAGCAATAACAAACGGCGTTCCAAAAGGAGGAGTAGGCAATCCACCAACAGGAGGGCAAACAACTTCAACCGCTACAAACGGACAGGCAGGAAACCACGGAGGCGGAACACCACCAACAGGAGGGCAAACAACTTCAACCGCTACAAACGGACAGGCAGGAGTCTCTGGAGGAAGAAACGCATCAGCGGGATCTAACCAAAGTTTTTCATCTCTGCTACGATCTGGTAATAATAGTAATAATCAAATGCGCTCACAACTAAGCGGAACGTCATCAATAAACGGTCTCCAGACAGCCTTCAATCGAGCCGTGGCAGCAGGAAGTCACATAAATCCTGCGTACTTAAACGGCGGAAATCATGTATCCAACGGAGGAAATGCCAACGTAGGATCTCAAAGAAGCGGAGGTTCCGCAGTAGCCAATGGCGGAAGTCGTACAGGATTCAACGTAGGAAACAACGGAGGCCGCGCAGTAACTGGATCCAACGGAGGAAATTTCGGAGGTCGTGCAGTGACAACATTCGGAGGAAACAACGGAGGCCGTGCAATTACCTCTCATCAGATGGCCGCGCCACGTCAAATGGCCGCACCGCATCAGATGGCAGCTCCTCGACAGATGGCTGCACCTCGCGGAGGTCAATCCAGCGGAGGAGGCCATGCGGCAGCTCCAGCACGAAGGCGTTGAAGATAAGCTAAGGAGGAAGCGTAGCTATCTAACAAGGGGGTAACGGCTGGTTTCGCTGAAGCTAAAGAATTCACATTTATGCATCAAAATGGCCCTAGAGCCAAAATCAGAACACATATATATCAGGAAAAAGCAAACTTCTGCATAAGACTGGGAACTGCTTAACGAACGAGATGTAATTTTATGAAAAACAACAACATTTTTCTCTCGATAACTGCGCTGCTGTTTAT
>CAZJZM010000053.1:0-6242 GCA_964550485.1 Microcaldota archaeon
ATCCTGGCGTCACGGTTCTACCAAACGGAATCTGGTGGCGCCTTCAAGAAACCTGGCGGATATCCTACGCTTTTAAACGTAATCTACAATCAGTTTTATAAATGCCTTCTCCTCATCCTACACGGTAATTTCATGAACAAACTGCAACAGGGCATGCTGTTAAGTACAGTGTTTTTCCTCTCACTTTCGCTCGCCTCTGCGGCGATAATCTATGGCAACTCGAATGCCTCATCCGTTTCAACAACCTCCAGTGCGCCTCAATATTCTGTGAACTTATCGTATAATGTTTCAGTAGGGAACTACCTGACAAACGCAACAGGATTCTCGCTTTACATGTACACTCCAGACACCCCCTACAGCGGCAATAGCACTTGCTATGGTGGGTGTGCAAAAGCCTGGCCGCCATTCTACACATCTACACTCAGCCTTCCTCAAGGACTAAACGCTTCGGAATTTGGCACAATAACGAGGACTGACGGTACAAAGCAGACAACCTATATGGGATACCCTCTCTACTTCTACGCCTACGACAAGCAGGCAGGCCAGACAAACGGCCAGGGAGTCGGACACGTCTGGTACCTTCTGACAGCTTCCGGACCGACAATGCCAACGGCTCACATCACAAATAGCAACACAACCACCGCCCCATCAACTAACAACACAAGCGGGGTCGGGATAGCTGGCAATATACAAAGGGCGGCGGTGAACCAGAGCAACTCTTCCACAGCGAGCGCCACGACCACGCCCACCTCATCCACAAGCCAGTATTCAAGCGGCTCGGGAAGCAGCAACCTGCCGCTCTACTTGGGGATAATAGTAGTCGTGATCATAATCTTGGCGATTGTGGCGTATTTCGCAATGCACAAGAAGTAAACCCCGATATGCAGAACGGGCCATTACCATAGAGGAACTGCATGGATACGAATAAGATAAGGCACCTGCTCGGAAGGATCGGTGTTGCTATGGTATTCACCATATTCGGCGCATGGGAGATAATGAAGCCGGCACCGTGGGCCAACTATCTGCCGCCGTTTCTTGCAACAGTCGGAAATCCCCTAACACTCATCACGATACACGGAGCGGTGATGATAATCGTGGGCCTTGCCATACTTACGGGATTCTACCTCCGGATCTTCGCCATCCTTGCGGCAATAATAATACTGACAATAATAATCACCCTGATATTCCTGACCGGCTATGCTGACATTGTGGTTCGCGACACGGGCCTCTTCTTCCTGGTGCTCTCAGTAGCAATCGACAACGAAAGATACCTTACGCTTACCAAGTCAAAGCACTATCTCCTGATGTAAATCTAATTCTTGCGGCAATAACCAAGGTCTTATTAAATTACGCCACAATATGTAGTGTTTATTTAGGAGATGTATAAATGCAAAAAATAATAATAAGAAACCTGAGACTCAGATGCCTGATAGGCATAAATCCAGACGAACAGAAGGAGAAACAGGACGTTCTGATAAACATTGCCATCTGGGCAAACCTTTCAAAGGCGTTAAAGTCGGACCAGATCGGAGACACAATCAATTACTGGGAAGTGAACAAGAAGGTAATACATCTCGTGGAAGAATCGAAATTCAATCTGGTGGAATCGGTTGCGGATAAAATAGCGGACATCTGCCTCGAGGATAAAAGGGCAAACAAAGTCAAGGTCAGGGTGGAGAAAACAAAAGCCCTAAAATCTGCGGAAAGCGTGGGCGTGGAGATAATAAAAGAACGCGGATAGAACTATTTTACAATCTTATACACTTCACTTCCTTCAGAAACAGGATACTTGAGCTTTATTCCAACATCGCTTCCTTCTGATGCCTGATCGACGTTTTCTTTGTCTATCTGCATGCTCAAGATTTTCTGCCTTATGGCCTCCTCTTCGTTTCCTATCTCTATCACATCCCCTACTTTGAGTTCGGACATGAGCCTTATCGCGGCAACATTTATTTTACTGAAGAACTTGTCTACGGTTCCCACAAGTATCTTGTCCGGTTTCTCCGAACTTTCGGTTCTGCCCCTCTGCCTTTCCTCCCATTCATTTACCGAATCCATAACACCGTCAATATCGTCAGATCTCCTTACCATAATAAGGCATAGACCTAATGAATTTTATACCTTCTGTTAAATCCGCAAGATTTTGTTTAGCTGCAGGCATTAAAAGATACTCTTATAAGGGCAGAAAGAAAGCCAAAAGGCTTATGAATCAGAAAAATAGCAATCATATAATGATAAAATGGAAGTAACTACTGCAGTCAGAGAGCGCCAGGATAAAAATCCCAATTCTATAAGAGCAATAACAAATAGGGTCGCAAGTGCCGTTTTTGAGCATAGAGCCAAAAATGAAATCGGTCTTTTCCCTTCAGGCCCAGAAAAGAGCAGAGAAGCAGCTCTGGTCGGTTTGGGCCGTGGCTTAGCCTTAAGGCGTAGCGCATTAGTGACAGCATTCAGAAGCAAAGATCGAGAGCTCGTAGTCAGACGTTCAAGAATCCTCATGGAAGCTTATGAAACCGCTGCTGACAGTTTGTGGAGCTACGGCTATTCAATATTACCGAATTCAGGCAAGGCTATAGAAACAAGAGCCGAAAGCCTAGCCAAATCTGCAGATTTCTATGGAAAGGCAGCTAAGATAGCTGACAATTTAGGACTCAGTGAGAATTTTTTTGTCTATTTAAGACTGCAAGCCGAAGTGCTTAAAAAAACGGCAAACGCGTATATCACCAGGGGCCCGGGTTTTACTGGGAAGGCCATCGGTTATATGGAAAAGGCCATAGTTGTTGCCAAGAAAGGATGGTGGGATCTTCCTGATCCTCGTGACATACCTTCTCACATTGTGTCTAATGTGGAGGAAATGGAAACCGTCCTGAAGGGCTATAGGAAGAGATTGGATGCCTCTGCCATTCAGAAAGCCTAATTAAGTATTATGGCTTATATCTGTGCTAGTCCTTTTTGTAAATGATTTTTTGTATCAGGAACAGCAGCCAGAGCGTAGCCATAAATAGAGAAGTTAGGGCCGCCAAATTCAAGTCGAGAGTGTAATATACAATCGATAATGCATATAGCGAAAAGGTTGTAGGTACCGAAGTGCGCAGAGTGATAAAGCCCTTCCTTTTCCTGAAACCCAGATACACTTCCGGAATTAGTGAGATGCTCAATATCAGATTTATTATCGAAATGATGAGATCCTGCAAGACCATGCTTTTATTTGGTAAATAAACTATAATAATAAGCCTCCTGTAGATTTTACGAAAAAGATAAAGCCTCCAACGGGTTTTAGGCTTAAAGATTAAACCTCTTAAAACTTAATTTAAAAGTAGTTTTCTTCAGTAATAATGGAGTCTTGAAGAAGCACAAGCTTCAAATATCTGTTAAGCATGAAATAAAATAAGGAGTGCTTATGCAGTCAATAGAACGAAGAAAGTCTAATAATCAAGCAAATCCTGAAGGAATTCAAGTCCCAGAAGCTTACCTTAAGAAAACTGCACGGATAAGAACCAAAACAAGACAAGTAAAGCATACTAATTTGACAACAGCAACAATTATCGGACTACAAGTTTTATCAAGTATAAATGTCTCGTCAGCCCAAGAAATCAAAACCGGAGGTTACTACGTTCAACAAGGATATGAGCTTGTACAAGAACCATCTATTTCTGGAAAACCAATATATCAAAGTAATAAACTCGAATATCAAATCAAAGCGTTAAAAGAAACAAAAGCTGATTGGGTAGCCTATGAGATAAACGGCTTTACGGATAAAGGTTGGTGGTATCAAACCGGACTTTATTATGATATAAAACTTGATAAATTTAGTCTAATTTACGAAATATGGGACGGAAGAGACAGATCTCATGCACAGTTGATGCTCCTAACATCCATCCATGGCCAGGTAGATTTTGATACAAAAGTTAACGAGAAGGATGACGTAAGAATTGCACTTGAAATAAAGAATGATAGAATATATATGAATATTAGAGATCTAAACACAGGTTCTGAAGCCAAAACTGATTTTGAAGCAGAAGGAACTAGATTCAATTGGAATGTACGAAACGGTTTTTTCACTGGACCTATGACTGAGACTTTTTCATATAACGGGGTAGGCCTAAATCTTCAACGCCAAGAATATTATAGAATATCTGGTCCAATGATACTCACTGAGAATAACTTATTGTTTTTTGAAAATGTTTTCCATGCAGATTTACTCACAGGACAACGAATAACATACAAGAACTTAACATATAAAATGTCAAATGAAGAAAAACAATTATTACCGAATACCAAATTTACAGTCAATGGCCAGACAAAATTGATAGTCGGAGAGAACCCAGGCGCTCAAGATCACCCATTCAGAATTCCTACGGAGACATTCATAACGATAAGCGAGGAAGAAAAAAATGATCTCAAGTAATATACGAAACTAAAACAAATATGGACTAATTTTAACTGACTTCTAGTTTATCTAGCAAATAAAAAAGAGAACTGCACTAAAAGTGCATAGCCTCCGGCGGTCTTCGGCCAATCCGTAATAGTTTCTTAGGGATGATATAGAAGACTGATTTATCTAAGGCTATACTCCTTCTTCTAACCCAGATACGTAGAACTTATTCCTTCCTCCATGGCTACAGTGTATAGCTTCCTATCTCCTGTAAAGAATTCATCACAATTAGCTTGCTTGCATGACACTATCTGTAATGCATCTGCAATGTATATCTTATGTTTTATGATCATCTTTACAGAATCAAATATTAGGGATAGGCTAATTTCAATTGTTTCTATAGATCCAATACGCATAAGCCTCCGAAGTTCATTTAAAAAATCGCCTATGCGATTTGTAAGATCGTCTTCCTTGTTCTTTCTAGCAAACTTATCAAAAGCGCCTATTACTTCTCCTATGTTCCAGATAGAAAAACAGAGTTTTGAATGTTTTGATTCGGCTTGCTGGAATAGTTCATCAACAATATCTGTACCATTTTCTGTAATGTACCTCTTTACTATAGCACTACTATCCATGTACATGCGTTTCTCTTTCATCTCTAAGCCTCCTTATTATATCTGTAGACGAATTACCTGAACCTCTGGGTCTTCTCCTTATCACGTCTTCATAGCTTACATATCTCTCCTTTATTCCTATCTTCAGCATAAGTTCTTCAACCCAGGAATATCCGACAGATTTTAAAAATTCTTCAACAATGTCGCTAATGCTAACATCTTTATCTAGGGCTTGAATTTTTGCATCTTTAATGATTTTTTTGTCTATAGACAAAGTCAATTTCGTTTTAACCATGGTATCATAATATACGTATGTACGTATAAGTATAAGAATCTTTCGTCTTTTTCTTGCAAACTAGCCATGGAACAAAAGGGAGAATTGAACTAGGAGTACATAGCCTCCGGCGAGGATTGAACTCGCGGCCTCGTCCTTACCAAGGACGCGCTCTACCACTGAGCTACAGAGGCGTAATTGATTTTATTTGCCTGAAAAGGATTATAAACGCTCATTTAGCTAAGCGCTGCAAATCCTCTCCTAAGAAAATCATTGCAGGGGGTGAGATTCGAACTCACGAAGGCGCTAGGCCACAGGATCTTAAGTCCTGCGCGTTTTTCTGTGGCACAAGATGCCAAACCAGGCTCTGCCACCCCTGCTTGATGACCGAAGTAGCTATTGAAGTGACAGATATTTATTCCTAGGCATGCATAAGCCCCAGGCCATGTCCATTTGCCTACGCGTACATGGACTGGTCGTTCGGAGCCGGCGGCTCTCCGGCCCCTGCGCCTGTGCCGCTGCCCATCTGCTGCTGGTGCTCCTTCACCTTCTTGAGCATCTCCCTTATCTTCGCCTCCACCAGCTTGGCCTCCTTCCTCAGCTCGCTCAGGTCCACGTCTATGGCGAGAAGCTTGTTCAGCCCGGTTATCGCGAGCTCGGCATACTTCGGATCCATTATGCCCGGATTGACCTCCACAAGTATGTCCATCATGGGTATGCCATAATCCTTTGAATAGGTAAGCAGCGATGCACTGACCCCTGCGACCATCCCGTCCTCCACCGGCATTATCCCAAGGTTTGTCGCCGTTTTTGAGATTCCCGAGTCGGAAGATACTACATATATTTTGTTTGAAGGCCTTTGCGAAGCCAGACCTCCCACCGAAACTATCTTTGCGATGCCGTACTTCCTTGCGAAGGAGAGCATCTCCTGCGAGAGTTGGTAGATAAGGTTTGGCGGTATGGTGAATTCCGCCATGAA
>CAZJZM010000054.1:0-6230 GCA_964550485.1 Microcaldota archaeon
CCTGCCAGGAAGATGTTTGCGAATTCGCTGTTGAACCAGTGCTTGTATCCTACTCCAAGAGATTCCAGAAGGGTTAGGTATGCGACCAGCTCCTTGTACGACATGCGCTTGGCGTTGTTGATTATGTTTGGCATGCACAGCGCTCCGTAGTCAAATGACCCGAAGAGGCTCTCCATCCGCGTGGCGTGTTCGTCGAGTATCTGCGATATCTTTGGGTCCTTGTTGGCTTGCACGGAATTGCCACGCCAGCTCTCCCTTATGACCTTTCTCAGGATGCCTTTTTCAAACGTCTCGTTGCCGCCTGTTTCTTCTTTGTCGCCCTTTATTAATATCCCGCTCATGAAATCCCTTGCTATACTGAAATGAATGATGTCTCGTCTTTGCTGTCGAACTTGAAGAAGCCTATGCGCTCGAACTGCACATAGTCGCCTTCCTTGAGTTCTTTTGCTTGGGCTTCGGCGTATCCTTCTACGGTTTCCAGACTGTTTTTGTTAAAGATCTCGCCATTCAATAAATTCCCTATTACCAGTATTTTGGCGTTGATGTAATTGCCCTCGTTGACCCACTGGAGTTTTGGGGCTTCCTTGCCCCCGTCCTCGGTGTATGCAGCCTCGATTGAGTCGCCTTCAATCTTTTCGATTTTTATGTCGAATGCATCCTTCAGTCTGACCAGGTCGCCTTTATTGAGATTGATAGCATCATATGTATTTATAAAGAATACGTCTGTCAGTTTATACTTCCTATACCCCAGGTCTTCGGTGGGGTGCATTTTGATCTTACCTTCCCTCTTGTCTTCAGGTATGCCATTTACCTCGAGCCTGGCAGGCTTGGCGATGAAGAATAGCCTGATGGCCATGCCGTCTATCAGCTTCCTGTTCTCCGCGAGGAGCATGTCTATGCTGACCTTGCTGTCTGTCTTGCTGAGCCCGAATCTCGTGACGAATTCCCTTATAGCCTCCGGGAGGATTCCCCTCTTCCTGAGGCCGGCTATTGTTATGAGCCTGGGGTCGTCGTAGCCTGAGAGCAGGCCCTGCTTCATGAGCTCGTTGAGCTTCCTCTTGCTCGTCACGTTGTTTTCTATCTCGAGCCTGGCGACGCTGTGTATCCTCGGCTTCCTCAATTGCAGCATGTCCAATATGGTGTAGTAGAGCTCGTCTCTCAATTCGTACTCCTTGCTCCTTATGGCGTCCGTTACTCCTTTTATCGAATCCATGATCGAGGTGTTGAAATCGTAGGTCGGCCAGACCGAATACTTGGTGCCCTGCCGGTAGTGCGGCTCGGTCTTTATCCTGAAGAGGGTTGGATCGCGCATGGCGGTGTTAAGGTTCTTTATGTCACCTTTGAGCCGGAGTATGCCGTTGTCCAGTTTTTTATTCAGAAGGTCTTGCCAGAGGCCCATGTTTTTCTCTGGGCTTTGTGATTTATGTTCGCAGTCTGTTCCCGCGCTTCGGTTCTCCTTGACCTTTTCAGGCGCGCAGAAACAGACGTAGGCGTTATTGTTTTCTATTAGGATTGAGGCGTATTTGTATAGAGTCTCGATGTTGTCGCTCGCGTAGTATTCGTCATCGAAATCTATCCCGATCCACTTGAGGTCTTTCTTGAAGGCGTCTACGAATTCCTGCTTTTCCTTCTCAGGGTTTGTGTCGTCGAAGTAGAGGCCTATCTTTCCGGAGTAGATGTCGGCAAGCTGCCTTTCCATTAGTGATACTTTTGCGTGCCCTATGCTCATGTAGCCGTTTGGCTCCGGAGGAAAGCGGGTTACGAATGCTCCTTTCACCGCGCCCTCAAGCTCCAGCCTGGGCTTTGCGGTGCGCATGGCCTTCTCTTTTTCCTTTTGCTCGAATTCCTTCTTGTATGCCGAGGCCTCTGATTCAATTTCTCCTTTGCCCAGCCCGTTTACCCGCTCCACTTCCGTCTTCACTGCCAGGGAGAGTTCCTTGAGGCTTGATTTGAGCTCTGGAAATTTTGAGAGGACGCTGTTTACCACAGTCGAATCCCTTGCCTTGCCGTAGTCCATGGCGTTCTTGAGCGCCGCCTTCCTTATTTCTTCTTCTGCTCCTTGGCTGATCATTCAGGTCACGGCAGCTTGGAGACGCTCATGCTGTAAATGGTTCCGTTGGTTGTCACCAGCGCGGATACCCTTACCCTTACTGTAGAAGGCGTGCTGTTGCCTAGCGTAAGCGGGACCTGGGCCTGCCTGAAGCCCTGCGGCACGGCAATTGTGTAGGACTTGTTTACTATGAATATGTTCAGCTCCTGCGGCAGGGTGATGTTGGCTTCCGAGGAGAAGGTCAGGCAGGAAAACTCCGTTTTGTTGAGGTTGTTTGAAAAGAATCGGTATAGGGCGGGGATGCTCATGGTGCCCGGCTGTACTGTCGTTTCGTTAGGCAGTGAATATGAATTGTAAACGGAATTGTTGTTTTCCATTGCAGAGATAAACTGACTGATCTTGGTGTTCACAGCTGTGCTGGTGGAATTGGAGCATGAGACCGCTATGTTAAGGGTATTGTTATAGCCTGAGAAGACGGCGTTTGCAGTGGCAACGCCGAAGAGCGTTTGTGGCGTTATTGTCTTGTTTGTAGCGGCGCCTGAACTTCCTGTGCTTAGGTTATGAAGCGTGAAGTAAGATGAAAGGAAGATAAGCCCTATGAATATGGCGCCGATGGCCATGGCTATCCTCCTCATGGTGTTGGATTTAGTGGCTTGCGCTTTGGTTGTTGGCTCTGCGGGGGTGGTGCTCATTCAAATCACAAAACTTTTAGTTATTGATGCTTAAGTATTATTGCAATTATATTATATACATTGAGGGTTAGATATTCCTTTCTGGATGTTGATGTGATATTATGGGTTTTAAGGATGGAGATTTTGTAAAGGTAGACTACAGCCTATGGAGGGTTGCCGACAGCCAGCTCGTGCGCACTACTGACAAGAAACTTGCACAGGAGAAGGAGATTTACAACGAGGAGACAAGGTACGCGCCCCAGCTCATCGTGGTAGGCAGGGACAACGCGCTGAAGGCGCTCTGGGACGCCCTGAAGACCATGGACGTAGGCCAGAGTAGGAAGATCGAGCTTGAGCCGAAGGATGCCTTTGGGGAGAGGGACCAGAACCTCGTCAGGGTCATGCCCATTGCGGATTTCAGGAAGAAGGAGCTGGAACCAAGGCCTGGCATGCAGATAGACATTGATGGAGTCATAGCCACCATCAAGAGCGTCAACTCGGGAAGGGTGATGGTCGACGCAAACAACCCGCTTGCTGGGGAGAAGATAAGGTATGACCTGAAGGTTGTGGCAAAGGTGGAAAAGGATGACGAGAAGGTCAGGGCCATAGCAGAAATTTACGGACTTGAGCCTGATAAGATAAATGTTGGAGAGGGCCAGGCAAAGGTGGCCTTTGGACCCAAGACAAAGATGAATGCGGACTATTTTGTAAACAAGAGCTATATGGTAAATGCTGTCTTGGAGTACATGGCCGACGTCAAGAAGGTAGTGGTTGAAGAAGAATATGAGAGAACTTCAGATAAAGGATAGTTGCCCAGTCCTTCGGTTTGGATAAAGTATCGCGGACTTAGTGTGACTTTGGTATATTGATTGGTATGTTGACTTTTTAGATTTTATATCTAATTATTTATTAGATATCATGGCGATGAAGAGGGTAGTGGCTGCTCCTATGATAGGTGTTGGAAAAGAAAATGGAGAAAGATTTTCTGAGAGAACAATGGATGAACTCAGAAGGAGACTGTTTTTGTTTGCAAAAAAAGAAAATGGGTTTACGTTTGAAGAGAAATCTAAGAGAATTAAAGATGTTTTTGTAATTTTATCTGGCTCGGATAGGATAATAGGTACCAAGATGGCATATGCGATACTTAACAACGGAGGGGTAGGTAAGTTCCTTGAAGCAAAAACCTTCGAAGGTTTTTTAGTAGACAGGGTAAATAAAGTAGGTAAGAAAACCGAAACTGCATTGAAGGAGCTCTTTGATTATTGCAGGGGGAATCCAGTTATGGAGGAGCAGTCTTCACAGGATGACTCAAAATCCTAGCCGTTTATGCTCAGCGCATAGGTGCCATTTGCCGATATTCCGAGGTTCTTGGCCAGTTCTGATTTTTCGACGTTAAGTATCACTACGTACCCGCTCCATTTAGAGGTTAGCGATGAAGATCCGCACATCGGGCAGACCTCTCCTTGGGCTATTATGACTCTGCAGTTTTTGCATGCTTTCTCCATGAAAATTACCTTCTGCCTCTTGGCCTTCCTCCGCCAGGGCCTCTGGAGTCCCTTCTGTCCTTGGTCTTTATCGGCTCCTTGGTCCATTCATACTTGCCGAGGCTGTCAGGCCTCATTGTGAGCGCTATTTTTGTGTCCTTTATGTTGTTCTTCAGGCTTATGGTGGAGACCTTTACATAGACCACATCTCCTTTCTTGATGGTCCTCCCGCTGTTCCTCAGGACGAATGTTCCAGATTTTCTGTCATTGGTTATGAAGTCGTTTGTTATCTGCGAGAGGTGTACAAGCCCGTCTATTGGACCCAGCCTTACGAAGCATCCGAAATCAACAAGCTCTGAGACCTCGCCCATTAGGATCTCGCCGACGTCGAGGTTGAAGGCAAGCATGTCGAATGTGACGTCATGATGGGTTGACGGGTCTCCTGGCATTATGAATCCGTCGCTTATCTCCCTTACGTTGAATACTGCCAGTATTATCCCTATATCCTTCTCCAGAAGACGCTCGTGCCTCTTCCTGAGTATGACCTCCGCTGCCTTGTTGAGGTCCTCACCGAAGTGAGCTGGAGGGATGCTGATGGTGTCCTTTATAGTGTATACATAGAACAAAAAATTGCCTCTAGGGTATTTGATGCGTTATAAATATGGGGGGTTAAATTTAATAAGGTTATCTGAATTGGCCTCCCATTCCCATGGCCACTGCCGTTATACCTTCCGAGCGCAGTTTCGCACGCAGTTTGGTGTCGTTGGTGCAGACGAGCGCGCCTGTGCTGAGCGCCTCCCTTATTATCCATTCGTCCACGTAGCCTTTGTCCTTTTTGAGAACGTATTCCTTCTCCAGGAGCATGAGGAGTGCGGTCCTGGCGTCTCTCCCGTTTTTCTTTTTTGTCAGGGCGAGCTTCTTCAGCTCCTTGATTATCCCCTTTGAGATGACTATCTCGCACCCAGGGTATTCCTCTCTCAGCGTTCCGAATGCGTCCCGCTTGATGGAGAGCGCAAAGAGAATGGAGCTTGTATCAAGTATTATGCGTTTTATCCTATCACTTCTTCAGGTTATAATTGCCTCCAAAGGGTTAAATTTGTTGCCGAGCCATTATCCATCATTCCTTATCATCAGTAAAGGTGTTAGAACGGCCGACTTGGACATGTATGCTGAATCGCTCATTTACGCTTACGAGCACCCGCAGCACAAGGGAACCATAAAGGACGCGGAGGCCAGCATGCAGGAAGAGAACATTTCATGCGGTGACAAGATCACCGTTTATCTTGGAATTGAGAAGGGAGTTGTCAAAGACGTCAAATTTGATGGGATAGGATGCGTCATCTCAATGGGCTCGGCAGATCTGCTTGCTGCTGGGCTGAAAGGCAAGAGGCTTGATGAAGTATTGAAGTTCGGGCAGGGAGAGCTGCTTAGGCTGATAGGCATTGATCCTGGTCCTGTGAGAATGCATTGCGCGACCCTTTCCCTTAGGGCGATTAAGGAGGCCCTGTTCGCCTACGCGAAGAAGCCCGTTGATTCTGCGACCAAAGAGCTTTGATTTACTAAGGATTAGCTCAGTATCATTTCTATCTGGACTGTGTCAGGAACCGGTATTCTCATTATCTGCCTTAGGGCCGCGTCGCTGCCGTCTATTGACACCATCCACTTGTGGATTCGCATCTGCCATCTTTCGTAGGTCTTGGAGCCGTCTCCGCATGGGGATTTCCTTGTGGTGACCTTTATCTTTCTTGTAGGAAGAGGTATCGGGCCGACGCATTTAACTCCAGAGGATTTTGCTATCTCGACTATCTGCTTTGCTATGTCCCTTGCCGCCGTTCGGTTCCTGCTTATAAGTTTGATCCTTGCTGTTGGCATTTTATCTTCTCATTTCTTGAGCATCAAGTATTAATTGCACACTATGATGCGGATATTTCCTCCCTATTCCAGGTATTTTGTTTTCGTCTACCAATCCGCTGCTGGCCTGACTGTCTGGGGTTTTTGATCTTGAAGCTCCGCGTTGTAAAAATA
>CAZJZM010000055.1:0-5937 GCA_964550485.1 Microcaldota archaeon
CTAACACCGCACCATACCTGTTTACTTTAAATGCCTAATGTAACAACCAATCTAAGGAAACAGGCGACGTTTCTTTTTAGAAACAGTGCTAACGGCGTTCAATATGGCTAGAAATACTGGAGAGAAAACAAGGCTGATAGAATGCCAGTGAACTGGATACTTCCATTCGATGAGAAGCTCTATCCTGAGAAGGGCAAGACCATCGAACCTGAAGCTTACAAAAAGCTGCACGAGCCTACCGTAAGGGATTACAAGGAGTTTTGGGCTGGAGTTGCAAAAGAACTGCCCTGGTACAAGGCATGGCAAGAGGTTCTTGATGAATCAAGACCGCCATTCTACAAGTGGTTCGTGGGCGGCGAGCTCAACGCCTGCTACCTTTGCGTCGACAGGCATGCGAAAGGCGAAAACAAGGACAAGCTCGCTATAATCTGGGAAGGCGAACCCTATATCAACGGCGCTCCGAAGGAAGTTAGAAAGTTCACCTACGGCGAGCTGTACGTAGAAGTCAACAGGGTCGCTTACATGCTCAGGAACGTCTACGGACTCAAGAAAGGAGACATGATAGGCTTCTACCTGCCAATGATCCCAGAATTGCCAATTATAATGCTCGCGGCCGCCAGGATAGGTGTCGCTTTCACGGTCGTATTCTCGGGATTCGGTTCAGAATCGATAACGGAAAGGATGGATGATGCGGAGGCCAAGCTGATAATCACAGCGGATGAAGGATGGAGAGCCGGAAAGATAATACCTCTAAAACATATAGTGGATGAAGTTCTAGCCAATGCTAAAACAGTCAAGAACGTGCTAGTTGTCAAGAGGGTTGGTTCTGAGATACCAATGGTCCCATCCCGAGATAGATGGTATCATGAAGTAATGGCAGGGATTCCAGCGAATGCCCAGATCGAACCGGAAAGAATGAAATCCACAGATCCCCTTTACGTACTCTACACCTCAGGCACCACCGGCAAGCCAAAGGGTCAGGTGCATGACACAGGTGGCTACATGGTCTTTCTCCATGCGACCATGAACTGGGTCTTCGATGTCAAAAAGGAAGACATCTACTGGTGTACTGCTGACATCGGCTGGGTCACCGGCCACTCGTACCTGGTCTATGGGCCCTTGTTGGAAGGGATGACGGAGGTTATGTATGAAGGTTCACCAAATTACCCGGAACCTGATAGGTGGGCATCAATCATAGAAAGGTACCATGTGACCAAGCTCTATACCTCTCCGACAGCAATAAGGGGATGGATGAAATTCGGAGACGAATTCCCGAAGAGGCACGACCTATCTTCGGTAAGCCTGATGCACTCGGTGGGAGAGCCCATCAACCCGGAGGCATTCAGATGGTTCCATAGGATAGTCGGGCAGAATAAGATCCTGTTCGGCAGCACCTGGTGGATGACCGAGACAGGAGGCATCATGATAAGTCACATTCCGGGAAAGGCTGCGGTGCCAATGAAACCAGGCACGAACGGTCTTCCGATCTTTGGCATAAATGCGGATGTTTTAGACGACAAGGGCAACCCGCAAAAGACAGGAGAGAGGGGCTATCTGGTTATCAAGAAGCCTTGGCCAGGAATGTCTCTGACAATCTACAGGAACCCGAGAAGATACAAGGAGGTATACTTCAGCAAATTTCCTGGTTGCTTCTATGCGGGCGACTATGCTGTCAAGGATTCCGATGGATACTTCTGGATCTTGGGGCGCGCCGACGAGGTCATCAAGGTTGCGGGCCACGGCCTTGGAACCTACGAGCTCGAATCCGCAATAGTCCATCATTCCGCAGTGGCAGAGGCGATAGTGGTGGGCGTGCCTGATGAGCTGAAGGGCGAGGTCCCTGTAGCATTCGTCATACTCAAAACCGGCAATACGCCGAATGAAAGGCTCCACCAGGAAATCAACTCCATGGTAAGAGAGAAGATCGGACACATAGCCTCGCTGAAGGACGTCTATTTCGTCACCAAGCTGCCCAAGACCCACAGCGCCAAGATTATGCGCAGGGTCGTCAAAGCGGTCCTAATGGGCAATCCGATAGGAGACGTGACAACCCTTGAAGACGGCGCCTCGGTTCTGGAGATCAAAAACGCT
The DNA here is from genome assembly GCA_964550485.1 of Microcaldota archaeon. GTDB lineage: Archaea > Micrarchaeota > Micrarchaeia > Micrarchaeales > CABMGC01 > JAJZIZ01. The sequence continues at coordinate 2,092 of CAZJZM010000055.1, forward strand.
TATTCCGAGCTCAAGAAGGAGATCGCAAAACTCGCATAAACCGCAAGGAAACACGAGTCGCACCATATCTGGCGTTTCGCTTCTTTTGAACAACTATTTATAAGGCTTTACTATTCATGTAGATACGGCCAGTTTTCTTGCTCGCCGATGCATTAGAAAACCGCAGACCCTAGGAAACAGGCTGTCTTAGGAGTTTGCGAAGATGTAAACATGGAAGACCAGGACTCTAGTAACCCTAGATTACAGAAAGGATACTTGAAGTGGTTATACCCCACCATACCCGTCAACATAATCGTAGGGCCGCTTTCCACATTAATGACCCTCTACATTATACAGCTTGGCGGCGGAATCCTCCAGGTTGCGCTTGCAATAACTCTATACAATGCAGTTACCATACCTTCCGCGCTTTTCTGGGGAAAGATTGTCGATATAGTCAACAGGAGGAGATGCTTTATCCTACTGACCAACGCATCAGTGGTGGTAACCATGCTCGCTCTGTTCTACGTACACACAGTTAGCGCAGCCATATCCATCTACGCCGTATCCTCCTTCTTCGTAGCGGCAGGAGCCACTCCCCTCTCTCTTATGGTTATGGAAACGCAATACAAGACGGAGTGGTCGAAGGGCTTTGCGAAGCTCCAGCTTTTCTCCAGCCTTGGATCCACTCTGGGATACATCCTTTCGTACGCGGTCACAGCAGTATTCTCGCTGAGCGTCCTCATACTGGTATTCTTGGCCATCTCCCTGGTTGCCGTAGCACTGAGCCTTATACTGATCTATGAAACCTCCATACCCTACTCAAAAGCCTATGTCACAAAGAATTTCGCCTCTCTCTTCGGCAATATGGTGGCAATGCCGAGAAAGGTTACAAGGAAGGCGATAGCTTCCAACCTCAAGAACTACATAACCATATTCTATTTTGCCTGTTTTGTCTTCTGGACCGGCAGCTACCTCCTGAATACCGAATTTCCCGTCAGTCTTTCCCATTCCGGATTCAGCTCGTCGGAGATATTCCTGCTGTTCGCCATGGGCATGGTGGTGCAGACGCTGGCCTTCTACTACTACGACAGGATAAGCCAGAAGAGGTCAAAGTTCAATGTTGTCAAGCGCTCCCTCATACTCCGGGGAATAGGGTACGTCGTCATAGCTCTTGCGCTCATCTTCATGACGGGCATCCTCCTCTTCGGCACCGAGCTGGCGGCATACTCGCTCTCGGCAGGCATAGCCTATCCACTTTACTACATCTCATCCAACATCCTCCTCTTCGCACTGATAAGCGGCAGCGGAAGGAGCAGGGGCTCGAGCCTTGGGGTGTACACCAGCCTTACGGGCCTGGGGATGGTGACCGGCGCGATACTCTCAGGATACATAACGCAGTACTTCAGCTACTGGCTCTCGTTCATGCTCGCAGGACTAGTAATGTTCTTCGGCTACTACCTATTCACGAGGCTTGACAAGTACCTCTGCCTGCTGTAGAAAAGACAGCCTTCTAATCGGCATTCTTCTTGTCGGCTCGCTGATCCTTGCCCTTCTTCTGCTCTAGGAACTCCTTTATCCCGTAGACTCCGAATGGCATGGGCATGCTGAATCCCTTGTTTTCCGTCGGAATGAAGACCATCACGTTCTTTCCGGTGATGCTTATCTCGTACATCATGTTGAGGGCCCTGAGTTGCATTGCGTAGGGATCCTTCTCGTACTTCTTCGAGGCCTCTATCATCTTGTCTGCCGCCAGGGATTCGCTCTCTGCAAGGATGACTCTTGCCTGCTTCTCCCTGTCCGAGGTTGCAACTCTCGCCATGGCATTCTGCAATTCCGGAGGTATTGTAACGTCCCTTATCTCGACAGAAATGGCTTCAATTCCCCAAGTTTCTGTCCTCTGCTCGATGAGTTTCTGAATATCTTCGCCTATGATGTCCCTTCCTGCAAGCATTGAAGAAAGTTCACTCTTTCCTATGATATCCCGCATTGCGGTCTGAGAGGCAAGAAGAACAGAATCAAAATATGATTGTACGTTGAGTATGGTCCTCTCGACATTCTTGACCTGCCAGAATAATATCGCATCGACGTCAACAGGGACATTGTCCTTGGTAAGTGTCTTCTCCGCCTTGAAGGAGGTGCTGAGAACCCTCGTGTCTATGGTTGCTGTCGTCGAGTCTATGAAAGGAACTATGAAGAACAGCCCAGGACCTATTATGCCTACGTATCTTCCGAATCTCAGGACCGCCTTCCTGTTCCATTCGCTAAGTATCCTGATGGAAAGTGCAAAGACGAGAATAATACTGAACACGAATCCGATAAAGGCAGAACTCAGGCCTCCGAAATAGTAGCCGCCTCCAGTAAAGATAAGTATCATGAATATGTCCGCAACCAAAGCCGCCCCGCGCCCGTACGATCTTGATGTCCCAACAGACTGTACCTCTTTGCTTTGCATATCATCTCCAATATTAATTGGGCGCCAGAGCTTTTAAAGCTTTGCAAGGTCTCTGCAGTCGATACTCTAAATTCCAATTAGCCTAAAGAGAAATTGGACTTAGAAAGCACAATACAAGATAATTCTAGTAATTCTAATAGTATCCTAGTTCCAAACGACATCTTACTTTATCCTCTTACGGTAGTTTTTGCTTCGCTAAAAAGTATTTCAATTTGATCAAGACGCAATTGTAAAAAATCTCCAGATATCGCTCTTCTGACAGCGGCTACAACTTCTTCCTTGTCATATACATTACTGCAAATTATAGGCCCATGAGACTGAGTAGCAAGCGCTATAAGATACTTGTTAACTGGAGATCTCTGTCTCTTGACTTCTTCCATCATCGCACCGATTACAATGCCCGCTCGCTGGAGCTTTTCAATCAGGCTTTGTATCTACTAACTATCTCACCTCCATGATATTTATGGTTTGGCATATGGTAAAGAATAGTCTTGGTAATCCTAATAGAATATTGGAATATCTGGCATAATAATAGAAAAGGCACTTATAAATATCTGGAAACACAACCGTTTTAGCGATTATATGTTAATGAGGAAAGACAGACCCAGAGCAGCATCTGATAGCTCGCTCAGAGCAGCTTTTAGGAGACCAACGCTGGTTATAAGTATGGCCGCGGCGCTTACTGCAACTTCATGTTCAATTATCCCTAAAACACCGGCCAAGAGCCTGTAACAGAAGAACAATCTGATACGGCTTCGTCTTTTACCATTCAAAGGATTAAAGGGAACATATACGCTTCAGGATATTTCACAGATACAAATTCTGAACAGTTTAAAAAGGCATTAAAAAAATTCATCGAAACTTCATGCAATGGAAGCTATGCTCTTTCAAGCACAAAAGTAGATGGCGGATCAGTATTCATTAAGATAAAATGCAAAGAATACCTTAGAACCTAAATCCAGTAGTAAACAAACTCTTAGTAATTCCAATACTATTCTATCCTTTGAGATATTGCATACAATAGCCCCACAGAAGAAGATTTTCCAACTGCATGAATCTTCGCATGAGAAAAGAACTCGTTGCAGAGCTAAAATAAGCACCTAATTTTGTCGTCGGAGAGCTTGGATTAGTGGACATGTGAGGTCCTCTGAGCTCGTCAAAAAAGATTTCATCCCCATGGAATAATTTTCCATCTTTTCATAGATATGGTGGAAAATAAGCCCCCAGAGGAAAAGCCATGCAAACCATATGTTTTTGGCTGTTAACCCCCATAGTATCACATATGGCCCTTATTTTCCATGATTCTGAAATGAAGTGCTTTAAGCGATTAGAATTTTCTTTCATATTAATGAAAAATCCATAATTTATTCTTCGGCGGTTATATTACCATCAATTTGAAGATGACCCGAATCAGC
>CAZJZM010000056.1:0-5866 GCA_964550485.1 Microcaldota archaeon
AAAGATTTCCTTTGCCCTACGGACAGATTCCGAAGTTTTGGACTTCAGCCCGCAGTCTTGTCGAATTTCTTCAGTATCGATGGTATTAGCTCCGCAATGTCGCTTGAGAGTATGTGGTTGCCCTTCTCTTTGTGGAGCAAATCGCCTATGATGGAGTGAAGATATGCGCCGGCGACTCCTGCTTTGAAGGTTTCGGTTCCGGTTGCCATATAGCCGCCTATAATACCGGACAGCACATCCCCAGTGCCCATGGTTGCAAGTGAGGAAGAATGCGAGGATACCACTTTAACGGTCTTGCCGTCTGTTATTATTGTGTCGTGGCCTTTCAACAATATGCAGGAATCTAGTTTCTTTGCAAGAGAGACTGCAGCCGTTGTCCTTTTGGATAAGGAACGCTTATCAGGTTTGTTTCCGGATAGTTCATAGAATTCACGATCCTGAGGGGTCAGTATGACGTTCTTGCACATCCTCCCCATATGTTTGATGGAATAGATTGCATCTGCATCAACCACTATTTTTTTATTTAGTTTTATTGCATAGGAAATTATCCTTGATGTCATCTTTAATGTGCTTGGTTTTCTTCCGATGCCCATGCCTATCACGATGGCGTCGGCTTTCTGGATTGCGTTTTTGATGGCATTGAAATTGCCCTGTCCTATGTTATCTTCTCCGAAAGGAACTGCAATCAAACTCGGTGATAACTTTCTAACTGGCGTGAGTATCGCCTTTGGCACATATAGAAATGCATATCCGATGCCGATCCTCAGAGCTGCCAGGGTATTGTATGCTGCGTTTGAAGCGAGAGCCGGAGCTCCATGGTAGTCTCCGCTTCCTCCGATTATTACCACACTCCCGTTTTCCTTTTTGCTGCCGAAGAGAGTTCTCGGATGTGAGGCCGACTTGAGATCGAGACTTCCAGCCATAAGTTTGGTTTTGTTCATGCTCCATCATGCCTTATTTTGGTCATGGAGGCGATTTCAGATGGATGGGAACAGCGCTCGCCGCTATGTACAGCGCGAGCAGGCTGGCGAGAACCAGGGCTATTATGAATATCAATGTTATTATCTTCCAGCCGAACCATTTGTGCCTCATCTTTTCCTGCGCCATATCGAACATGAGAGTCATAGGGTAGCCGAAGATTCCTGCTATTCCGAACAAACCGTATAGGCCTAGAACTGCTATCGGTGCAGATGACAATCCCAGATTATATGCGGAGATCCCGTATAGAATGGACATAGCACCCACTAGCAACGAGAAGAGACCCACGAATTGGAGCTTGAGCCTTGAATGGAGAGCCCAGGCGCTGGCAAGCAGGAAGATTCCCCAGAAAGGCAGTATGTCGTAGTAGAGGATGTTGTAGCTTCCGGGAAGCGGCCACGTTAACTGGCCGTACAGTCCGGTTATCAGGATGTAAAGACCGAGAAGCGCAAGGGGAATCTGGCCGGAGCGCATGACCTGCCCCATGTCCTTGCCTTTCCGGTATTGCGAGATTCCTTTCAGGACCGTGTATGCCAGTATGAGTCCGGAGAATCCCAATGCGAAGAGCTGTGCGGTCAGCAGGTCGATGAAAACCATGATATCGGTTTATCATCAAACCTACATATATTAATCTTTAACGGTGTGATTGGGAATGGTTTCTCCTCCTATTGTATGATTCAAGTAAAAAGTTCTATACATAGAACTTTTAGACTCTTCCCTAGTAATATCCTCATGATAAACGAACAGCGGGAGGACTACATCCGCGCGATATATCTTCTTACAATCCGAAAAGAGACAGTGAGGAACAAGGACCTTTCCGGCTACCTAAACGTCAGCAAAAATACAGTCTCGGCAATGCTGCTTCAGCTCCAAAAAGACGGATATGTTTCCCATAAAAAATATGCTGAGATGAAACTGACCAGAAAGGGCAACAAACTGGCGAGAAAACTTACTGTGAAACATAGGCTCATCGAACTTTTTCTGACCAGCGTGCTGAAACGGGACCCGAAGGAGGTGCACGAAGAGGCCGGACGGCTTGAACATGATTTTTCCAAGGGAAGCATTAGGGAGATGAAGAAAATACTGCATAATCCGAAATATGATCCACACGGGCAGCCGATCTACACCTGATCCGAATCCTGCCATAAAAGTGCAACCATGGAAGAAAAACTGACAAATAAGGGAGGGAGCTGGCTTGGCGTCTTCGCCACCAGGCAGTTCTGGGCGTTCTTCGGCTCGGGCCTGATCGTAAGCGTGGCTTACATAGACCCTGGAAACTGGGCTACGGGCATAGTTGCAGGATCGAGCTTTGATTTTGCGTTGCTGTGGGTCGTCTGGCTTGCGAGCGGAATGGCGATGCTATTCCAATACCTGTCCGGAAAGATCGGCGTTGCTGGCTATTCCATCGCTGAACTGGTAAAATTAAGGTGGAAAAACGAGAGGCTTGTATTCCTGTACTGGCTTCTGTCAGAACTTGCCATACTTGGCACCGACCTCGCCGAATTCCTTGGTATTGTTGTGGCCCTCAACCTGCTATTCGGCATTCCGTTGATAGTAGGCGCGTTCATTTCTATACTTGACGTGCTATTGCTGCTTTTCTTGACGAGGAAATCTTTCCGTACCCTGGAATACGCGTTCGTACTTTTTGTTTCGGCGATCGGATTGGCATACGTCTACGAGATCCTGATAGTCAGGCCACCTATAGCCCCAATATTCTATGGATCTATATTGCCGATACTTCACCAAAACATGGTCTTCATCGCCGTGGGTATCATAGGTGCCACAATAATGCCGCACGCGCTCTTCGTGCACTCCTGGCTTACAAAGAACAAAGTGAAGAGCCAGAAGAAGACGACGAGCAGGTGGCAACTGCTCAAGTATCACAAGGCAGACACCATCTTTTCGCTTGCAGTTGCCGGTATAATAAACGCGGCTATCCTGATAATGGCAGCGCGGGCATTCTATGGTATAGGTATAGCGAACGTGACCATACAGCAGGCATACCAGACTCTGACTCCGCTATTCGGTGTTGCCGCTTCTGTTGTGTTTGCAATAGGGCTTCTTATTGCAGGAATAGCGGCTTCGATAACCGGTACCCTTGCAGGGCAGAGCATCATGGATACCTTAACCAGTTTCAGGATAAGTCTTACTACCCGCAGATTTATAACGAGGGGGATAAACCTTGTGCCGATACTCGTTGCGGTAATCCTTAAGATCAATCCACTAAACATACTCGTCTACAGTCAGGTCCTCCTGGGATTCCTGATACCGCTGCCACTGATACCGCTCGTTTACTACAGTTCAAAGAGGGAGATAATGGGCGATCTGGCGAATACCAAGGTTACCATTGTTGTGGCGACGATATTCACAATGCTGATATTGGTATTAAACTTCTACCTGATATACGTCTCTTTGTAAAACAAGGCAGGAGGCGCAGGGATTACCTCAGTCTAGATATTTGTTCCTTTTATTTATCTCTGCTTCCTTCTTTAGAAAAAGTAGCCTATGCCGCAGGCAGTATTTGAAACTGCGACATTCCGCTCTTCAGGCGGACGCTCTCCCGGACTGAGCTACTGCGGCATGGATAAATCATATCCTTGCTTCTCTAGTTATATAAACATTCACTTGGCACTCGAAGATAGAAATAGTTTAGACTCCGTGGAACCAGAATCCGCTCTTTTTGTCTTCTTTCTTTTTGCCGAATAGCCTTTCCGTTAGCCCTACCTTCCTTGGAGTCGCGGAGATCTTCTCGCCCAATATGGTTGGGTGCTGCTCGGCGTACGTGTCCTGCCACTCCTGGAACTTTTTGTATCCGTCCTCTCTTCCCTGCGCGGCCTTCTTGTTGTAGTTGTCGCGCATCTTCTTCCATTCATCCATTGTATAGCCGTAGGGCGGCCTCTCCCTTATGGAAGGAGGATTGTAGTGGTATGAATACATCTCCTTGAAGTAGTCAAAGTCCTTCTCGACCATCGAGCTCGGGTCTATCCTTATGCCCTCCTTCGCCAGGAAGCTTACCAGCTCCTCCTTTGTGGTCTTCGGCTTGTTGTTCTGCGCGGTGGTAGGATTGTAGACTATGGTTATCTTCTGCTTCACGAACTCGACCTTTGCCCTGAGGACCGAGTCCATGAGCATGAGCCTGTACTGGAGCCTGCCCGCATGTTCGAAGTCTATCATAGCCTCCTTGTGTATGTTGGAGAACTCTATCTCCTTGACCATCTTGTATGGGACCCTGTAGGGCTTGCCGTCTATCATCACCTGGTCGTTGTATATCACCTGGCGGCCGGCCAGCTGCTCATCTAGCTCTTTCTGGTAAACGTTCTGTTGTGTCGGATCGTCCCTATGGTCCATTCAGATACCCTTTATGGCAGAGTTTAACTGGAAAGTTACTGCCCGCCGCTTCCGCAGCCGCATCCTCCTGCTCCTGAACCGCAGCCGCAACCGCCGCCAGCTGGTTTTCCGCATTCGCAGCTTTCGGCACCTTCGTGTCCATGCTCGTGCTGCTTCGGCTCCTGCTGAGCCCTGGCTGCGGCGAGCTTCGCGGCGAACGCCGCAGAGACCTCGCTCTGGTGCTCCGTATGAGTGTGCGTTGCGCCTCCTTTTGAGGCTGCGGTCATGACCACCTTTGCCAGGGTTGACTCTCCCCTGCCCTTTGCGGCCCTGACCTTCGCTGCCTCTTCAAGATTAACCGGCAGGCTGAAGTAGTCCTTCGCCTCTATGTAGGTCTTCCTGTAGGCCTCCGAGGACTCGAGGGTCTTTACGTCCCTCATGTACTTGTCGCTCCTGTAGGTCCAGTCGTTGTGCATGTCCTGCCATTCCTTTGACGGAATCGCATACTGCCTCTGGATTTTGTCCCTGTAGACCTCCGGAAAGACATTGAATGTGCAGAATGGAAGAACCCTGCCGTCGGGCATCGAGTAGTGTATGTCGCACTTCTCCACCCTCTTTATGTCGTAGGTGTACTCGTCCTGGAAGTGCATCATTCCCAGGAACATCGACTTGAGCTGGAAGGCTCCCATGGTCTGGAAGTCGTGCTTGAAGATCAATGAGGCGAGCAGCTTCGAGAAATTGATGGACTTTGGCTGCTTCTCCTTGTCTATGTACCTCTTAAGCCCTGTCATGGCCTTCAATGCTATGAGCCTTCGCTGAAGCCTGCCTTTGCCCGCCATCTCGTTGACCGAGTCCTGGAGATGCTCCAGAAGTCCGGGCGCATCGACGAACCTTGTTAGGGGTATTATCTTGCCGCTCGGCTCCTGGAAGATGTAGGATCCGGCTCCGCATGCGAAGTGTATTGAGAGGTCGTACTTGTATTCCCCTGTAAGCGCCTCTATGAACTTGTTTATCCCTCCGACATAGGGCACTGAGAACCAGTCTTCCTTTGTTATGACGCCGTTTGTCTGCTCCTCGATGAGCTTGATGGCTCCGGGAATGGTGATTCTCTGCCTCTCCCTCATTTTTGAGGGCATTCGCCCAACCAGGGAGACAGGCTGGAAGTTCACCGCTTTGATGACATCGTTGTTGTTGAGCGCGAAGTTGATTATGTTAGACATCTCTCCGTCGTTCACCGTCCTGATGAGCGTCGGCACCAGCACTATTCCTATTCCAGCCTTCTTTGCCACTTCCAGAGTTTTTGGGGCTTCCCAGTGGTTCTTCGGGTTTGCCCTCTTCGAGACACCGTCAAAGCTGAGGTAGAGGGTCGAGACTCCGGCGTGCCTTATCTTTATCGCCAGCTCGGGATGCTCGGCCAGGATTATTCCTGTGGTGTTCAGCTGTATCTGGTCGAAACCCGCCTTCTTCGCGCTCGCTATTATCTCCACTATGTCGCTTCTCATGAGGGGCTCCCCTCCTGTGATCTGGAGCGCGTTGGCAGGAATCGGCTTCTGCTCCTTAA
>CAZJZM010000057.1:0-5828 GCA_964550485.1 Microcaldota archaeon
AGATTATGTCTGGCAGGGAGGCTCAGTCTTCGGCGTGAAGCTTATGGGATTCAAAGGCCTGATTGGGAGGGAGATAAACCCGAGGATGAGGCTGGGAAGCGAGATAAGCGACTATGCGAAGGCAGCGGAGGTTAAGGGTATAATACACAGCGACGAGAATCTCGATTCCTACAAGATAACCAAAAAGGAATTGGAGGAGCTAAACGCCGCTTTGGAGGTCGGACCCGAGGACGCGTTCATACTCATAGCTGAGAGCAAAGAGAGATGCGAAAAGGCAATGGCCCTTGCGGTAGGAAGGGCGGAATTGGCCATGGAAGGCGTACCCTCGGAGACCAGAGGTGCCGATGCGAGGAACAAGACAACAAGATTCCTCAGGCCCATACCTGGAGGCTCGAGGATGTATCCTGAAACTGATGCATTGCCCATAGAAACCGCGCCTCTCTATAGGAAGATAGGCGGCAGAAAGATCGATATTGAGGGCATTAGAAGGACTCTCCAGCATGAGATCAAGAACAAGCAGCTTGCGGAACAGATGCTCTGGTCGAAGGAGATGCCTGTTTACGAGGAGATAGTACACAAGACAAATTCGGATCCCATGATAGTCGCATCGGTCCTGCTGGAGAAATTCAGGGAGCTCAGCCGGGCGGGAGTCGCAGTCGAGACCATAGGCTTGGACTCGTTGGAGTACATCTTCAGGAAGTACGCGAAGGGAAACATAACAAGACTGGGGATTGAGGAGATACTGAAGCTCGTGCCGAAGGAGATATGGGAGGTTGACAGGATTATAAAGGATAAGAAGCTGGAGAGGATGAAGGAGAAGGAGCTTAGGGAGATGGTAAAGAGGCTAGAGGGAAAAGCTAAGGGAGAGATACTTCGCGAGATAATGTCGAAGCACAGGCTTGTGGTCGACGGCGACGAGCTGAATGATCTGCTCAAGAAGGCATAGGCGTTTAGATGGAATACAAAATAGTGGGAGGCTCGATGCAGGTGCTTGACATAAGCCTCTCGCCGCAGGAAAAGATATACGCTGATTCAGGGAAACTGGTAAGCAAGAGCGAAGGAGTAATCATGACTCCGAGGCTTGTGGGCGGAATAATCAACGCGCTGGAGAGGAAGATCACCGGAGCCACAGGCATGCTTACTGAGTTCAGTTCGCCTAGCGGAATCGGTTCGGTCTCCCTTGCGGGAGTCTTTCCTGGCAAGATAAAGGAGATCGTGCTTAAAGACGGCGAGGTTTTTATCTCAGAGGACTACGCCTTCCTTGCGGCGGAGGGGACGGTAAAGTTCACGATTCAGATGGTAGGACTTGGAGCTGCCTTTTATGGTCAGGCGGGAATAGTACTGCAGAAGTTTGTCGGGCCGGGCAGCGTATTCATACACGTCGTAGGAGATATAGTAGAGTACGATCTTGATGAAAACGGTTCTTTGGAGGTCGACCCTGGCCACATTGCGGGATTTGACGGAGGCCTGAACTACAAGATAACCTTCGTGGACAACATAAGAACAGCGATGTTCGGAGGGGTAGGACTCTTCCTTGCGAAGTTTACAGGAAAAGGAAGGGTGATACTGCATAGCGTTTCGAGGTTAAAGCTCGCCTCGGAAATATACCTTCAGGGAGTTCGACAGCAAAAGAAAAAGTAGTGATCTGATGACTAAAAAAATAAAACGGAAGGTAGTTTACAGAGGAGCGGTTTTCAACGTTGAGGAGTGGAAGCTGCCAAAGACAGGATCCCGCTTTTCCAGAATCACGGGAAATGATGCAGTGGTCATATTGGCCTTGATGAAAAACAGGAACATGCTGATAGAGAAGCAGTACAGGCACACTCTTGACAAATATCTTTACGAGATTCCGGCAGGGGCCATAAATAAGGGGGAAAAGCCGAGGACAGCTGCCATAAGGGAACTGGAAGAGGAGACAGGATATTTCGCCAAAAAAATGACTTTCTTATTCAAATATCATGGATCGGCAGGAAGCCATACTCAGATGCTTCATGTTTATCTGGCTGAAGACCTCAAGAAGACCAAGAAGAACCTGGACAAGGAGGAGGTAATAGAGGTCATGGAGATGTCCATCGGGAAGGTGCTTCAAATGATAAGATCGCATAAGATAACGGATGCAAAGGTCATGGTTGCCTTGCTTTACTACCTACACTTCATAAAGAAATAGGCTTATATATTTTTCCTGGGCTATTATATTGTCAAACGGCCATAGGAACAGTGAAACGCCCGAACCCATTCCGAACTCGGAAGCTAAGCCTGTTCACGATAAGAAATACTGCCCCATGGGTGGAAACGCTTGTTGCTGTTTGGCATTTATTTTTTCCTTAGAAATAGGGTCGTCACTGCAGAGACGAAGAGTTCCCTGTACTCGTTGTTTGGAAGGACGATGCCGTATTTCTCTATGGCGGATTGCGATTCTTCGCCGTATTTCATAGCCAGTTTATAGGCATAGTCAGTGCTTCCGTATTTTTCTATAAGGTATACCAGAAAATCTATCTCATCCTTTGTCTTGTTCCTCCTGTCCTTTTTGTAGATCCTGTCGACCTTCAGCTTTTCGGCCCTTGTGGCTTCGCCGTAGGCGTGCAACATTATCAATGTCAGCTTGCCTTCGTACAGGTCTCCATACCTCTGCTTGCCGAATTCCTTTTCGCTGGCGGTGACATCAAGCACATCGTCTACTATCTGGAAGGCTATTCCCGCGGGACTGCCTATCTCCTTCAGGGCTTTCATCACCCCTTCCCTTTGGTTTGCAACTATGGCACCAAGCTGCATTGGCCCGTATACGCTGTAGCAGCTTGTCTTCCTGCTGATTATGTCAAAGTACATCTTCTCTGTTGCCATTCCTATCTGCCTTGTTTCGCGAGTGAATTTTATGTCAAGATACTGTCCTTCTACGGTCATGTTTAGTATTTTGTAGAACCTGTCGAAAAGTTTGATCCCTCTGGGAATCCCATTCGTCGCGATGTAGTCTTCCAGTATCTTCCACATGGCCATGTGCGCCGCGTCGCCGGCGTTTATCGCTTGCTCAGGACCGTATATCTTCTGGATTGCGGGCTTTCCCCTTCGTGTGTCAGAATCGTCTTCGACGTCGTCATGCATCAGGATCCAGTCTTCTGAAAGCTGCATTGCCGCTGCTGGCAGGATAAGGTCTTTTATTTTGGCCCCGAACATCTCGCCGCAGAGCAGAAGCAATCCCGGTCTTACATACTTGCCCTGGCGGTCTGAATACTCCCTTACTATCCTGGAGTATTCTGCCGGTCCTTTCATCGACAAGTATTCGTTGATTTTTGAGTGGACCTTTGTCCTATTTAGCGCTATGTAATCCTTGAACTCCATGGATATCGATTATTAATGAATTGGAAAACTTTAATAGGATATACTTGTTGGCACATCTCCTGCCTGATTCGCAGTAGGTCAGCCGAATGTAAAGGTATATATCTTGAAACCCGGACTTGCGTCTATCTCGATGGTGTGCCACTGGTAGGATGAAGTGGAAACTATATTGTAAAGCCGTGAAGAGTTTACAACCTCCATCGCTTCTCCCTCGGACAGATGGGTGTCGCTGCCCAATTCAGATTGGGTCAGATTCTTTCCATCGAGCTTTACTACTATCTCACTCTGGTTTCCGCTTGCGACTATATTTACCTTGTCGGCTTTGTAGGTAAGAAAGATTTTGGAGTCGTTGACAGCGACCATGCCGTCAGGGGCGTTGTACCAGCTGCCCGAAAAGTATACGGTGTTGTTCTGGATTGGGTTTGAGAAAGTGTAAGCTACAGTCCTGTTGGGCTGGAAATTTTCTGGGTTTCCGATGGCCTCCCGCGCTTTGGCGTATCCGAGATAAATCTCCGGAGTGCCTATACCGCTGAAGTTGATGTTGAGTGGAACGTTGGTGAAGTTTGGCTGGATGGCGTATCCGGCGTTTTCCAGCAGAGCCCTTATGACCGCCTCGGTTTGGTTATAATCCCCTTCCCCGAATACAGTATAGCGGACATCGCCGTTCTTGTCTATGATGTAGTCCGCAGGCCAGTACTCGTTACCATAGGCGTCCCAGGTCGAATAGTTGTTGTCAAGCGCGACAGGATATTTTATTCCGAAGCGCTGTACGGCGTCGTAGACGTTGCTGTAATTATGCTCGAACTGGAATTCGGGCGTATGAACCCCTATTATTACAAGTCCGTTGTTTCCATATGCGTTGTACCAGGCGTTGAGGTGCGGTATCGAGCGTATGCAGTTTATGCACGAGTATGTCCAGAAATCGATTATCACTACCTTGCCCTTCAGCTGCGATAGGTTGAGCGCATTTGAATTTATCCAGTGGGAAAGTCCCACAAGGTTTGGCGCCTGGCCGTAGTTGGTCAGGTTTACAGCCGTAACGTTCCTGCTCGAGAGACTCCTGTTGAAGAAGAGGGTCGAAGCCGCTGCAACTGCGATTAGCAATACGACGATTCCGAATACCATAAGATAGAGGTTGTTTTTCATTTTTTCACCGTTTCAGCTGCAGTGCCAGCCATATATGAGAAGTATGCGGGCAACAGAGGCAGTATGCAAGGCGATAGGAAGGTAAGTATGCCTGCTACCAGTGCGAGCAGGAAGTTGAGCTGGTTGCTGAGCGCCATCGGGCCCTGCGGGCCCACGAGGAAGACCGAGAGCACGCCTATGTATCCAGTGATTATGAGGATGCCCAATGAGACCAGGAAGAGCCCGCTTATCACGCTGAAGTATTTCAGGAAGGTGTGTATCCGCTCGAGAAATGAGGAGAGCTTGGAGATGAAGGCGCCGAATATGAGGAAGGGTATTCCCAGTCCGATCGAGTAGGCGAGCAGGAGGAGGAAGCTTAGCCCTGGCGAGGATGCAGCGAGAGCATATATCGAGCCCAGTATGGCACCCACGCATGGAGTCCAGCCCAGGGCGAAAGCGAGCCCGAAGAGGAACGAGGTGAAATAGGTATTGCTGTACCTCTTTACCTGTATTTTGTGCTCCATGGAAAAGAACGGAATTATGTACTTTGCGGAAGCGACCATCAGGATTCCGAATATTAGTATTATCAATCCTCCGATTATCCTTATGGCCTCCATCGCAGAGTAAGAGATATGCAGGAGTAGCGTTTGCAGTAGTATTCCTATGGCTGAAAAGACCATAGTGAACCCTACCACGAAGAAGACAGAGTTCAGGAATATTATTTCTTCTCTCTTCATTTATTTCGGTTACTAATTCATTCAAAACATTTAATAGGATTACGCATGGCTTCGCTTTTTGATGAAAGCAACATAGCAAGAGTTGACTAGTATGTAGAATTTCGCCGTAAGTCGGAAGATGATTCGTAATCGGTTTCACTTAATCTGAATTCGAATAGAAGAGCAGTTTCGTCTTTTCTACTCAGGGATATTTGTTCGTCGGTTGTTCCTCTTCTTGCAGCCCTGATTCTGTCTATTTGATTGAAGATTATCTGATCTGCCTCGTCATGGGATATTAGTGGATGGATTAGGTAATAGGTGTACTTCGCTAGTTCTATGCGTTTTTGAGCGAGGTTTCGTTCAAAGGATTCAACTAGTAGGGGTTTTGATCCCTCATCAGGAATCCTGAGTGTGTTGATGACACATACTGCAACTGTTATGTTTTCTATATTCCCTACGTCCAGGTGTTTTTCTATCACTTGGACCGTTAAGTTAAGGAGGTCCTGCCTTTCTTCAGGTTTGAGTCCTGCTAAAGAAAGATTGCTTTCTTTCCAGACACCTGTAATTTCGTATAGGCTTCGGACATCTAAATGTTCACGGTTACCTCTTACTACCACCTTCTCTGAGAGTGCAGAAGCTAGGAGCGTCATAATT
>CAZJZM010000058.1:0-5806 GCA_964550485.1 Microcaldota archaeon
ATTCGAAAATCGTATTCCAGCCTTCATCGTTAGTCCTGGCTGTTAACTCTGAAACGTTATCTGTTGGGGCGTATGCCTCAATTCCTGCAAGTTTACGGAAATCATTAACAGCATGCGAAGCGTTCGCGGCGCTGCCTCCAACCCCTAAAATAAATAGTCTTCCATTCGCTTCCCTTGTTTTAACTAGCAGCATAACGGCCTTTTCTATCATCTTCACGTCCAGATTCCTTGCAACCTCGCCTACCTCTGCAAGATACTGTTCGGAAAAGGTGGATTTTTCGACGCCTCCCATTTCTACCATGTTTTTCGTTTAATTGAATGACTCCTCCTACTTGTCCTGTGTTATATATTATACACCACTTTGCTTCCCTCAAAATCAAATCTTACCCTATACTCAGGTAAGTTCATCTTTTCCATTGCAATCCTTATTTTTTTGTGGTTGTTTTCCGCGTAGACCATAAGGAATCCACCTCCGCCTGCTCCAAGGAGCTTCTCTCCGATTGCGCCGTTCTCCCTCGCGACATCTACAAACTTGTCTATGCTAGCATTTGTCATGTTATCCGTAACTTTCCTTTTTTCCATCCAATGTTCGTGCAATAACTCCCCGAACTTTGTCAGATCACCATTTTCAAGTGCCACTTTGCTCTTCATCCCTATCTCCTTTATCCTGTGCATCTGCTCCACCGAAGAGCCCGAACTTATATTCTTCTGCTGCTTGCTCAGTACGTCGCTCGAATTCCTAGTCATTCCGGTATAGAAAAGCATTATGTTGCTCTCAAGATCGGCGATCGTACTTGGAGACAGTCTTAATTCTTCGGACTCCACAGCCCCAGATTTACTTACAGTATATGACCTTATTCCGCCGAAACTTGCTACGTACTCATCCTGTTTGCCGGAGGGTTCTTTTAATATGTTCATGGAAATATCGCATGCCTCTTCCGCTAGTTCTCCGGGGGAGCGGAATTCGCGTTTAACCGCATATAAGCCCTTAAGTAAACCTACGGCAAAGCTGCCGCTTGAGCCCAAGCCAGTGGATGCGGGTATGTCCGCAAACGACATGATCTCTATTCCCTGTTTTACACCAGTCTTCTTCAGCGCCTCTCTAATCATTGGATGCTCCACTTCTTCTGCATTGTTTATTATCTCTGTTTTTGAATACGAGAGCCTCAAGCCTTTCCCAAAGCCTTTGTGTATTGCTATGCTCATATACTTGTTTATCGCGGCGCTGATAAAGAAACCGCCATATTTCTCATAATATGAAGGAAGATCAGTACCTCCGCCGCCTAGAGGCAAACGGAACGGCGTCCTCGAAATTATTGTCCCAAAAGATTCTATTGCTTCCATAATATCCCATTATCTATTATTTCTAATTTTTATTAACAGGCTAATTGCTTTATAGGTTATATCCTACTGACTGAGCATCGTTATAAAACATCTTTACGGTATCTAAGGACAACTCAGTAAGGTCCTTTCCCACCATCTTCGTCTTTTTCAATATTTCATTTGTCACTGTAATTATATGGCATCCGCAGACTTCGGCTTGCATAATATTTAGCAACTCCCTCGAACTTGCCCATAGCAATTCAGCATTTTTATTAGACTCCAGAATCTTTTTTGCGGTTTTCATAGTCTCTATGGGGTCTCTTCCAGTATCGGCAATACGCCCAGCGAACACAGAAACTATGCTAGGCGTGGACTGTGACAGCGCATCAGCCACAGTCTTTACCTGTTCGACTGTTAATATTGCTGTCACATTTAGCCTAAGTCCATCATTGGACAATTTTTTAATCAAAGGGGCCGTACTTTCGCCTTTCGTATTTGTAACTGGTATCTTCACGTAAACATTCTTCCCCCAGCTGGAGATCTTGCGCGCTTCCCTTTCCATTCCCTCCAGATCATCAGAGAAAACTTCGAACGAGATCGGCGCATCTGGAATCACCTGCAATGCGGATTTTGCAAATGCTTCATAATCAGTTACTCCAGCATTCCTCATCAGTGTTGGATTTGTAGTAAAACCACTCACTACACCTTCATTATAAAGATTCTCCATGGTCTTCAAGTCCGCACCATCTGCAAACAGCTTTATTTTGATTTGTTGAGTGCCCATGGTTTACCCTCCCTTTATCTTATGATTTATCTGCATCTAAGTTTATAAAGATAGCAGATAGTTTTACCAAAAACCACAGAAAGATTTATATGTTCAAGGTCAAACATATGTAGTATCTTTCGCTTTAAAAAGTACATAGACAATATTCCCAAGGAGATTAAATGCAACACCCTCCAATAACGCTATCAGAAAAAATAGAAGGCAGAATAAATATGACGAGATGTCTATGGAAGGATTTTAACGCCTTGTCAAAACTCGTGAAGAACCCCTATGACATAGTATCATACAGGCTCGGGCTTAGGAAAAAGCTGGATATTAAAACGATAGAAGGAAACACGATAAAAGTAACCAGTCAAAACGAGTTCGCGAATGCCTTCAGGAAACTTATCCTTTTCGATAAGAACAGGTTGAATCTATACAAATACGAACTAGGCAAAGACAAAGTGGTCATAAACGGGACAAACGGAGATGTGGCATTTACCTATCAAAACGACGACGACCTCAATGGCATATTCGGACAGATAGGCTATTTTTCATCCACAGAGTTCGATAGGCTCGATGTCAAAGACAGAATAACCGTTGACATAGGCGCATTCATTGGCGATACAACCATATTGTTTGCATTGCAAGGTGCAAAACATGTTTACTCATTCGAGCCGTTTCCTTATTGCTATGGAAAACTAAAGG
This sequence comes from Microcaldota archaeon, assembly GCA_964550485.1. Classification (GTDB taxonomy): domain Archaea; phylum Micrarchaeota; class Micrarchaeia; order Micrarchaeales; family CABMGC01; genus JAJZIZ01. Next base: position 2,795 of record CAZJZM010000058.1, read on the forward strand.
ACAACATAAAAGCTAACAGATTGGAGGACAGGATAACTCCAATAAACGCAGGACTTGACGAAATGGACCACATAGTAAGAATAGATAACGAATACCAGAACGGAAGCGACGATGACATAAAAGCATCCAACACCGGCGTGGAAGTTCCGCTGATGTCGCTTGACAGTCTGGTTAAAAAATACAATATCGAGAATGCAGTGCTCAAGACGAACTGCGAAGGAGGCGAGTATTCAATCCTGAAAGCCAAGAAAGAGACGGTAAGGAAGTTTGAGAGGATGTATATAGTCTATCATTACGGATACAAGCATCTTGTAAAATTCCTTAAGGAATGCGGATTTGAAATTGTATATTTGAAGAAGCCGACATTCAACAGGGACGACGTGGCAGAGGACAAGAGTATGTACATTGGAAATATTCAGGCAAAGAGGATAAACTGACGGACAGGCACATCGATAAAATACAATAATACAAAATCAGAATGTGCAAATAGCAAAATTCCTAATCAAAACAGTATAAGTGGGGTTCCTGACCGAAATAGGGTATTCCGACAACTTAAAATACCCATATCTCTAATATCTCTATGTTGATACTACTAAGTAGGTGTAGTTGGTAATATAGATCCCTACTGGTTCAGCAAGTATTCTGAGAAAAACAATCAGAATATATCTGGTGTAACGTAATGGAAAAGGAGAATAGTATAGCAATCATCGGGCTCTGGCACCTTGGAATTGTTACTGCAGCATGCCTTGCCTCATATAATAACAAAGTAACTGCTATAGATCCGAACAGTAAGACGATCACCAATCTTAAAAAAGGAAATCTTCCTGTTTATGAACCTGGTCTTGCAGAGCTTGTAAAAGAACAATATGAAAAGGGCACGTTATCATTTACAACAGATTTTAGATCCGGACTAAACGATTCAAAATACATAATAATCGCATTCGACACTCCTATGAATGATGACGATTCTCCAGATTTATCACCAATCTTACAAAGCGTATCAGAGTCTATCTCCTATCTTCAAGACGGATCCTTATTGATTATAAGTAGCCAGGTACCGCTTGGCACATGTGAACAAATAGAATTGTTAATTAAAAAAAGGAGACCTTCCCTTATCTTCGGTATCGTCTGCATGCCTGAAAACCTGAAATTAGGCATTGCGATTTCACGGTTCAAATCACCAGATTTTCTGTTAATCGGCGCAAACAAGGAAGAGGATTTCAAAAATGTAGAAAAACTCTACGGATTCGTTACTTCGCCGAAGATAAAGGTCGATCTCAGGACTGCTGAGATGGTGAAACACGCAATAAATGCATTCACAGCATGTGAAGTAAGTTTTGCAAATGAACTTGGTAATATCTGTGACAAGTTCGGAGTTGACGAATTTCGCGTGGCCGAAATATTGCATCTTGATCCGAAAGTGGGAAAACAGGCACCACTGCGTGCCGGACTAGGCTTCTCCGGCGGAACCTTGGGCAGGGATGTTAATGTTCTTCGGGCGTTGGGGAAAAAAGAAGGCACAAAGACTACGCTTCTTGATGCCATAATGAGCGTAAACTACTATCAGAACCAAACAATTACAAATAATCTTAGAATCATCTTCGGTAGGATAAAAGGCTTACATATCGGCGTCCTCGGCCTGACTTATAAAGCTGGTACGAGTACACTTAGACGCTCTGCATCAATTGAAATAATAAAGGAACTTATTCAGAAAGGGGCATCAATCAAGGCCTATGACCCAAAGGCCGATTTAGTAACGAAGATAGCTAATGGGAGCTTCGAAAGATGTAGCGATGCAGACTCGGTTTTCGACTCCTCTGACGTATTACTTATTCTTACAGGCTGGCCAGAATTCAAAGAGCTTAACTTCGTTAAACTGAAACCTAAAATGTCACACTCGATAATCATAGATGCATCGAATATACTCGATGGTGATCTAATGACCAAACACGGTTTTATCTATGTGGGAATGGGAAGAGGGCATCAAGCAAAAGCCATAAATGATGTTAAACACCAAAATGTAAGCAAATAGGCGGATTAACTATGAGTAAAAAACTAAAAGATAAGGTCGCAATTGTTACTGGTGCGGGGAGAGGGCTGGGAAGAGCCATTGCCATAGCCATGGCGAATGAGGGCGCAAAGTTGGTACTAATGTCCCGAACAATGAAGGAACTCCAAACCGTTTCGAAAGATACCGGTCTTCCAGAAGACAGAATCATGAGATTCAGAGGAGACATAGCAAAGGAAGCAGAAATCAAAAGAATGGTCAATCTGGCATTGTCCAAATTCGGCACTGTCGATATTCTGGTAAACAACGCAGGTACCATTGGACCGATAGGACCTACTGACAAAGTAAAAGTTCAGGATTGGATAAGAAATATACAAGTCAACCTCATAGGCAATTTCCTTTGCACACGCACAGTATTGCCTATATTTATCGGAAAAAAACACGGAAAGATCATCAACATAGCAGGAGCTGGGGAAGGCCCTTTCGCAAATTTTTCCGCATACGCATCATCAAAATCTGCAATAATAAGATTTACAGAAACACTGGCAAAAGAAGTTAGACAATATAGTATAGATGTAAATGCGATCGCCCCAGGAAGCATAAGTACCAGAATGACCAAAGAGATCTCCAACGCCGGAGACACAATCGGAAGAAAAGAGCTTAAGAGGTACAGAAAGGTGCTGGAATCCGGAGGCATTCCGCTTGAACTGCCAGCAAGCCTAGTCGCATTTCTGGCATCTAACGAGTCCGATGGTCTGACAGGCAAGATCATAAGTGCGGTACATGATGATTGGAAAGAGTTCAATGCTATTAAAACAGAGTTGAGCGATACGGACTTATACACAATGAGAAGAATAGCTCCAGGCGTTCTGGACCGACTCAGGCTCACAAAACAAAATAAAAACCATTGAGGAATATAGATGAACGTAGCTATAGTAGGCGCCGGAAGACAGGGAAAACGTCGTGCAGGAGCAGTAATCGAATGTGGCGATAAGATAGTCAGA
>CAZJZM010000059.1:0-5789 GCA_964550485.1 Microcaldota archaeon
GAAGAACAGGCTTACGCTCATAATGAGAGACCTCGGGGGCATGATAAGGGCTGCGGGGGACATAGCAGTTGAACACAAGAAGAAGGTGGTCACCGCAGAGGATGTTGCAGCCTCAATGACGCTGGCAAGGCCGATAGAAACACAGTACGTGGCCCAGATACTGGAGTACAGAAAGGATTACAAGATATTCAGGACAAAGGGCTTTTCCATAGGCAGGGTAAACGGCCTTGCGGTGGTCGGCTCCTCCTACCTCTCGGCAGGAATAATACTCCCGATAGTGGCAGAAGTAACTCCCGCAAGTTCAAGGACAGAGGGGAAGTTGATAGCAACTGGAAAGCTTGGGAAGATCGCTAGGGAGGCTGTCAAAAACATAAGCGCGATCATAAAGAAGCACATGAATAGGGACATGGCGAGCTACGACGTCCACGTCCAGTTCCTACAGACCTACGAAGGGGTCGAGGGAGACAGCGCGAGCGTCTCCATAGCAGTCGCAGTGATCTCTGCGCTTGAGGGCATACCTGTAGACCAAGAGGTTGCGATGACCGGCTCGCTCTCGGTAAGAGGAGAGGTCCTTCCTGTCGGCGGAGTGACAAACAAGGTTCTTGCGGCAATAGAGGCCGGGATGAAGATAGTGGTTATACCTAACGGCAATGCCCAGGACATAAACATTGATAAGAAGGAGCTTAAGAAGGTAAAGATAGTCCCTGCAGACAACATTGCAGACGTCCTTGCGGTTGTGCTGAAGAAGAGCGCAAGGCGTGATGCCATGGTAAAGAAGCTGAGGAAGTACATAACGAGCGATTCGCGCGAGAAGGAGCCGCTCGTGGTTGACAGCCTGAGCAGCAGAGACGAAGAATGACAGGCGACCGATGAGTTAATGCCAGATAAAAATCCGGACAAGAAGATAGAGGGCCTAGGGGACGGCATAGTCAAGGACATTAAGAACGGCAAGAGCCCGCATTTCACGACTACCACCAGGACGAGGTCCAATGTCCTGTACGATGCGAAGAAAGGCTACCTCAAGCTGGGGGACGCAGAGGAGGAGAGGAACTTCGTGAACGTCGCGCAGTCAAAGCGGTTCATGCAGACCATAGCCATAGCGGCCAAATGCCATACGTTCATCAAGCAAAAGCTTCACACGACCATCAGAGGTCTTTTCTACCAGCTCAAGTTCTCGTTGGGAGAAGACATAGACGAAAACGTCTTCAGCGAGCAGCAGGAATCGAACCCGATCATAGAGGACCTCGAGGTCTCGCTCGGACTCAAGAGGGAGGACCTCAACCTCAATGCCAACAGGAAGGGAGTCCTTGCCGGCAATATGAAGATAATAGACACCTTCGGGAACGAGAAGATAGAGATAGACTGCAGCAAGCAGGGAAGGTCGGGCTGGGCGATACCGAGCGACGTGGACAACGACATCGAATTTGTCAACGTGAAGGCGAAATATGTTATAATAGTGGAGAAGGACGCGCTATGGCAGAGGCTCAACGAGGACCTTTTCTGGAAGAAGGAGAACTGCATACTGATGACACCGCAGGGACAGGCGGCGAGGGGCACAAGGAGACTGATAAAGAAACTGGCGGACATGGGCCTCCCAATCTACGTTTTCACGGACTCTGATGCATGGGGATGGTACATCTACTGGACAATAAAGACCGGGAGCATAAACCTTGCATACATAGGTGAGGACGTCGCGACGCCAAGCGCAAAGTTCCTAGGAGTCACGATGTCGGACCTTGACAAGTACGATTTCCTCAATAAGCTCACCATAAACGCCTCGGACATAGATATCAAGCGTGCACAGGAAATGCTCAACTACGAGTGGATCAACAAGTACAAGGAGTGGAAGGTCGAACTGGAAAGGATGATAAAGAGCAGGAAGAAGCTCGAACAGGACGCGTTGCAGGGGCCCAGGCTCACCTTTGTCGGGGAATACATAAAGGACAAGATAAAGAACAAGGAGTACCTACCTTAACTGCAAAACTATTCTCTCCTGGTAGCACGTATCTCCGCTGTGCGATTGGCGAACTTTATCCAATTATCCATGCACCTGGCTTTGTCTGCTACCTCTGAAGATATAATTCCAAGTCTATACCAATGTTGGGCAGCTAGGTTAAAGTTATATGCAGCTTCCTTCAGGTGCCCAGTATCAAGTGCTTGCTGACCTGCCTGCTCTCGTTTTTCGGCCATCACTCTGTTTATTCTTATCCCCTTATCTAACGATGTTTCACCATCTCTTTTTGCAAGCATCCTACTTACCAATGAACTCATTTAATACCTTACTCTCTGGTAACACACTTAATATTTATTCCTTTTGTTCTAAAATCCTAGAATCACAAAGAGGCGGTATACTTGTATGATGCAAACGAAAGACGTTGTGAATGGTCGGTCACTGATCCGCTCTACATAAAGTATCATGATACTGAATGGGGAGTCCAACTGCATGATGACAATAAGATTTTCGAGTTTCTTGTACTGGAAGGAATGCAGGCGGGACTTAGTTGGTTTACTATATTGAAGAAACGTGAAAACTTTAGGAAAGCATTTGACAATTTTAATCCAAAGAAGGTAGCGCGTTACGATGCGGGAAAAATTGAAGAGCTCATGCAGAACAGTGGCATAATACGCAACAGACTAAAGATAAACGCCACGATAAACAACGCCAAAAGATTCCTCGAAATCCAGAAGGAGTTCGGTAGCTTTGATTCCTATGTCTGGGATTTTGTAGGAGGCAAGCAGAAGAAGAATAAGTGGAAGAATCTTTCCCAAATGCCAAGCAAAACTAAGGAATCTGATTTGATGAGCAAGGATCTACTGGAAAGAGGATTCAAGTTTGTGGGATCCACTATATGTTATTCACACATGCAAGCCACGGGAATGGTAAACGACCACGTTGTTTCATGTTTTAGGTATAATGAAGTCTGATTTTCTTCAGAATTAGAATCTAATTGCCTTTCAGCAACGCGAAATTCGCAAGCATCGCTTCCAACTGTATCCTGTCGTTCGCGCCTTCGACTATCCTGAAGTTGCACTCCCCTATGTCACTTATCAGCCTCAACCTGAGCTTATCCTCAAGGTCCAGGTTCAGCGCCTCCCTGTAGCACTGGATCAGGATGTCCTCCCCGCTCATCCCATAGACAAGCACCAATGTATTCAGCTCGCTCCTGGCCTTCTCGAAGTCGCCGGATAGCGCGTACCTGAGCATTGCCACTATCTCCTTCGGCCTCGCCCTGGCCGCTATGTCGTATATCATGCTCTCTTCTATCTTCTTTTCGGAAACAGCCGCGCTCTGCATGGTGTTTGTCAGCTTCCTGAGATCGCCCTCGCTTATGTAGAGAAGTGCCTCTACCGCCTTGTCTGAAACCTTTAATCCCTCCTTCTCCGCAACCCTCCTGATGTAACTAGTCATCTCCTCTTCCTTCAGGGGCTTGAACCTGAAGACGACGCACCTGGACTGTATCGGGTCTATTATCTTGCTCGAGTAGTTGGCACTTAGTATGAACCTTGTGCTTGCGGAGTATTTCTCCATAGTCCTCCTAAGCGCGTGCTGCGCCTCTGCCGTGAGTGCGTCCGCCTCGTCCAGGAATACTATCTTGACCGTGCTGCTGTCCATCGAGAGGGTCCTGGCGAATTCCTTGACCTTGCCCCTTATCACGTCTATCCCTCTGGTATCGCTAGCGTTCATTTCGAGAAACGATTCGTTTATCCTGTTGCTGTAAAGCTCGTGCGCCATGGCCATCGCGCAGGTGGTCTTGCCCACACCCGCAGGACCAGCGAAGATCATGCTCGGGAAGTTCCTCGCCTTTACGAAGTCCTTGAGCTTTGAGACTATTGAGCTCTGGCCTATTACATCGTCCAACACTTTGGGTCGGTACTTCTCAGCCCATGAGGTATCTATTATGTCCATAGCATCAGACAGTAGCTATTGGACTGCAAAGCCTTTATTTGTTGCTATGGATTAAAACGGGAAAGCATCTACGAGTCATTAATCTAAAGATATTTTAACATTCCAGTCCATTAGCTAATTGTTATTATGGCTGGGCAGAGCGTATTAGAAGTCAAAAATCTTGTCAAAACATTCAAGGGAGACATAAGAGCCGTGAATGGCGTCTCCTTTGAAGTAAAGGAAGGGGAGATATTCGGCATACTCGGCCCGAACGGCGCCGGAAAGAGCACTACAATGAAGATAGTGACAACGCTCATCGGCATGACATCCGGAGAAGTGACCATGTTCAGAATGAAAAGACCTAATGATGATGGCAAAATGCGAGCAATCCTAGGATATCTGCCGCAGGACATATCCTCGGACAGCGCGCTGACCGGCTATGAAAACATGCTTTTGTCCGCAAGGCTTCACGGGCTCAGGGGGAAGGGAATGGTAGAAAGGATAAACAGCATACTAAAAACAATGCAGCTGGACAGCGCGAAGGACAGGCTGCCTTCTACCTATTCCGGAGGGATGATAAGGAAGCTGGAACTCGCACAGGCGCTGGTCCATATTCCAAAGATAATATTCATGGACGAACCTACCGTTGGTCTCGATCCCTCGGCTAGGGCAATGCTGTGGAAACAGATAACTCAACTGAAAGAGCAACTGGGAGTTACCGTGGTCATGACGACACATGACATGAACGAGGCCGATCAGCTTTGCGATAGAGTCGCAATAATGAACGGGGGCAAGATAGCGGCCATCGGCGTTCCTGCTGATCTCAAGTCCAGAGTTGGAGAGGGATCGATAATCTTCGAACTTCAAAACCCGGTCAGGCGAAAGATAAAAAATGCGCGCGTAAACGGCAATATGATCACGTTCGTCTCAGAGAAGCCGGAGAACGACCTTCCCAGATACCTGAACATGCTGGTATCTGGCGGCGCCGTGGTGAAGTCTGCTGCGGTCAAGGAGATAACCCTGGATGACGTATTCATGAAATTTACAGGTGGCAAGATAGAAGAACAGGCTAATTGGAGAACGATAAAGACCACGAGGCGCGTAGCGAGGAGGCTTGGATGAACACGAGCGGGATCTACAAGCTTTATGCGATAATCGAGTCAGAGGCGAGAAAGCTCACCCATGACAGAACCGAGGTCTTCACGCGTTCAGTGCAGCCGATATTATGGCTTATCATCTTCGGCGAGATATTCACCCAGTACAAAATCATACCGACCGGCAACTACACCTACCTTCAGTTCGTTGCGCCTGGCATACTCGGCCAGTCGGTGCTCTTCGTCGCAATATTCTTCGGCATAATGATGGTCTGGGACCGGGAGTCGGGAGTCCTTTCCAAGATACTCGTCTCGCCGATCTCAAGATTTTCAGTGGTTCTCGGCAAGTCCCTGTCTGCCGGAGTGCGAGGAATGGCACAGGCGATGGTGGTGTTGGTAGTGGCATTGCTGATAGGCATCAGGTTCTATCCAAACATATTGTACATCCTCGCCGTCTTCCCCGTTGTCATACTGCTCTCGGCCCTCTTCGCAAGCCTTTCGATAGTGATAGCCAACCTGTTCAGGACAAGGGAGCGTGTGATGGGATTCGGCCAGCTGATAACCATGCCACTGTTCTTCACGAGCAACGCCCTTTACCCGGTGAGCATAATGCCCAAGTGGCTGCAATACATCTCCTATGCCAACCCGCTGACGTATGGCGTTGACCTGCTGCGCTCCCTCATGCTGACAGGCAACCTTGCAGGGGCGTGGCTTGATCTGGCCGTCATACTGGGTTATCTCGCGCTCTTCACGGTAATAGGCGCAAGGCTGATGAAGAACATACTTGAATAAGAGATACTTGACAATAA
>CAZJZM010000060.1:0-5766 GCA_964550485.1 Microcaldota archaeon
TGTCTAGGGCTCAAATCCAACGAGAAGATAAGTTTTAAATATTTATACGTACAAAATCGATCAGTAGCCAAAAGCTACTGGCTTGTAGGATGCGGGATTTGCACCCGCACAGTCGCTAGGACACTATTTGGAGAATAGTTGGGTTTTCTGATTCCCTAATCCTACATTTAGCCAGCTTTTAGCCTATTCTTATATTAGATTACAAGTTTATATACTTTAGTATAAGCTTTGAGGTATCTGAGCGGTTCGGGATTCCAGGATAAACTCAGTTTTATTACATTTATCCTATTGCCATTGGGGATTAGAGTCGATATTCCTTAAACCGACTATGCACTTATCAGTCTGTTCAGGGCTTTGCACCTAAATTGCGATTATACGTCATATTTAGGTTCACATTTATCATTTTAGGTTCAAATGTTACTTATTCTTTCCTTTACGCCGATGATTTATCAAAGTTAGTATTAGCACTATCACTACAAACCAGAAGACCATGTCAATTAGCAAGGTTGGATAGGATGTCCCCCAGGGATGAAATGGTATAGAATGAAAGAATAACCAACTTACAGGAAGGCCAAACCCCATAGCCCCTCCTGGAGGCGGCTCGGGAGGGATGGAGAATAGACCCGAGATAAGTGAGATTGCTATTCCACCAATTATGCCGATTGCCAAAGTCTTTCCAAATTTCATATTTAGACATGATAACGTAACATCTATATACTTAATTTAGTTGCAAAATCCTCTACTCGGCAATGAAATACCGATACATGTAGTTTAAATAGAATTTATGCTAGTTAATGCAACTACGCACTCATCAACCTATCCAGGGCTTTTGATATTTTGAGATCGTTGGGTATGTAGTAGTTCTCGTATCCGGGGAACGGATAAGGAAGACTCGGGGACCCGACCCTGACTATGGGCGCCTTGAGCTCGAAGATCGCCTTCTCCGCTATCCTCGCCGCTATCTCGGCTCCGGCGCCGAAGCTCAGCGAGGCTTCATGCACTATCGCCACCCTCCCGGTCTTCTTAGCGCTCTCTATTATGGTCTTCTCGTCGAGCGGGTTTATCGTCCTGAGGTCTATAACGTCTGCGCTCAGCCCCTTCTTCTTCACCACATCCTGGACTATGCGAACCATGGTACCGTAGGTTATTACAGTCAGATCGTTGCCTTCGCTCAGGATGCTGGCCTTGCCTATCGGCACCTCGTACATTTCCTCAGGTATTTCCTGCTTGAACAGTCTGTACAGCTTTGTCGGCTCGAGGAAGACCACCGGGTCGTTCATCCTTGAGGCCTTTATCAGCAGCCCCTTTGCATCGTAGGGATTCGAGGGCTCTACAACAATCAGGCCTCCGATGTGGGAGTAATATGCCTCTGGGCTGTCCGAGTGGTGCTCAAGCGTCCTGACTCCTCCGCTGACCGGTGTCCTGACAATCATAGGCACCGAGAAAGTAGATCTCGTCCTTGCCCTATACCTTGAGGCATGGTTTACCATTTGGCTGAAGCCCAGGTACATGAAGCCGGCGAACTGTATCTCTGCGATCGGATGCATTCCTGCCAGTGCCATTCCTATCGAGGTCCCTATTATCCCAGATTCGGCAAGCGGCGTGTCAAGAACCCTCCTCTCCCCGAATTTGTCTATGAGGCCTTCGGTTACCCTGAAGACCCCACCGTCCCTACCTATGTCCTCGCCCAGAAGGACCACATTCTCGTTCTCCTTCATGATTAACTCTAGGGCATTGTTAAGCGCGCTAACCATATTGACCATCATTCAATCACCGCCCTGCCACCAGCCCGCAGTTTCCGCCTCGTCAAGCTCCTCCCCCAGCACGTCCGGCATGTAGCTATAAATGTGCTCGAAGATGCTTCTCGGGTCTGGCTTGAACTGCTCTGCCTTCTCCACAGCCAGGTCTATCTCCTTAGCCTGCTCCTCAGCAGCCTGGGCCTCCTTGTCTTCGTTCCATAGCCCCTTCCTGGTGAGGTAGGCCCTGATCCTGGATATGGGATCCTTCGGCTTCCACGCCTCTACTTCAGCATCATTCCGGTATTTGGTCGGGTCGTCGGCTGTTGTGTGAAGGCTCATCCTGTAGGTAACGCATTCGATTACAAATGGCAGCTTCGCGGCTATCGCCTCCTTCGTGGCCTGGTAGACTGCTACGACATCGTTGCCGTCGACCTGCACAGCCCCTATCCCGGCAGCCATTGCCTTCTGGGCAAGAGTGCCCGCGGCGGTCTGCTTGCTCCTAGGCACCGAGATGGCCCACTGGTTGTTCTCTATTATTAGCACGAACGGTAGCTTCCAGACGCCCGCAAAATTCAGCGCCTCGTAGAAATCCCCTTCGGAGGTGCCTCCATCTCCCACATATGCCACAACCGCAGCTCCGGTGTTCCTGTATCTCTGGGCAAAGGCGATTCCCGCAGCGTGCGGAACCTGCGTGGAGACAGGAACTATAACCGGTGTTCCGTTAACACTTTTTGGTACCTTGGCTCCGTCTTCGAATCCTCTCCATCCTATGAACATCAATTCCAGAGGCACTTTCCTAGCGAGGAAGACCCCATGCTGCCTGAAGGAAGGCACAAAGATGTCCTTCTCACCCATCGCCATTGCGCTTCCTATCTGAGTCGCCTCCTCTCCAAGCAGGGGTGCATAGGTCACCGCCCTGCCCTGCCTCTGGAGGCTCATTGCCTTAGCGTCGAGAGCCCTGGCAAAGAGCATCATCTTGTACATTTCTACTATCTTTTCGTCTGAGAGGTCTTTAGGAAAGAGAGCCGGATCGGCATTGCCATTCTCGTCTATAATCTGAATGTACTCTATCTTTCCATCATAGACCTGATTTTCCACTCGAAGACCGAAGTCCTTAGGAAGTAATCTTATTTAAATATGATTAAGCATCAATGTTCGCTTAGCGCCATAAAACAGCACAAATAGCGAACCACATAATCACGTTTAAATAGGAGAAAAGACCGATAAATAACCATGAAACCAGTTAGCATTAGTAGCAACGGTATTAGACAGGCGGAGCTTCCAACCGTGGTGGACTGGAGACTCATAGCTTCGTTCAGGCAGCTCAGGGAAGAACTGAGAGACGAGATTGTAAATCGACTAACTAAAGGGGAAGAGACAGGGTTAAAAGAATATTTAATAGAAGAGCTAAGGAAAGCATTTTTCCCTCCTTCGATGGTACTTGTAGGAAGTTTTGCGTCTCGATTCTACATCCTAAATAGGCAAAAGCCGAACGAAGAAAGACATTCCATCATAATGCCTGATAATCCGGAATTCAAAAAAATGATGCATGTTAGGGATCTCAATATCATTTCTGATTCGGCAATATTAGAAAGCATACCTGTAAGATGGGAAGTTATGGAACCTTCGCTTCACCTGCCAGGCATGCCCCAAGGTGTAAGAATATCCACAAAACTACCTTTTTCAAGGAAAACCTCAACAAAGATTCAGGAAACTGCATTCTTCGACAGCGAGACTGGATTTTGGGGTCTATCTATAACCAAAGAGTTCTTTAGGAATCCGCGAAAATACATGATCCAAGACTGGGATAAGCAATCCGTGTATATAGCTGACTTACCTGTTCTTGCAGCCCTGATGATACATCCGATAAGTTACAGGCTCCTTTTCTGTCAAGTGAATGATCCGCTTACGCAGACCGAAGAAAAGAGACTGATTAGAACTGCGATTCTCTACATAACCAATCCGGAAGAATTTAAAGTGGACAAGGCGTTGCAAATCCTAGCTGACAATTCAAGCAAAATCAACAGCGACTTAGATGCTTTCAGAAAGTCTAAAGCAGCTAGCTATGTAATCGCTGCTACACCTTCAAGAAAGCATATCGGAGGCCTGCCCTCTTATGCCGAGATGCTCAGAAAGGTGCCTGAGCAGGTTAGGGACAGAAAGGAAAGAATCGTCAAACTAGCCCCTGTTTTCGGAGTCCCAGAAAGAAGAGCCGAAAGCCTTATCGAATCGTTCATAGTCGAACTTAGGAGATATTAAAATCGAATAAGACAAATGCCACTTTATAGAAAAAGTTTATATATCATTAACAATCTAAGCTTTGATCAGACAGAATCTTAGCAAGCTGAGAATATGATACAACCTACCACCAGAACCGAGGTAAATGGACGGAGAGCGCCGATTTTCTCAATTGAGGGGGAAGACCACAGATCGCCAAGAGACGCTTTTCTCGCCCTGGTAGATGCTGTGAGAAAGAAACCGGAAAGAATAACTGAGCTTTTTGGTGCAGTCGCAAGAGGGTTAATAATCAACGGTTGTGTCCATGATGTTGGTGATTTTCTTCCACCTCTTCTACGCGGTAATCTTGAGGTTTTCGCAAGTTCAGATAGTGGTGGATGGAGATTCGCAAATGAAGCCATACATAAAAGTCTATCGTTCGCATTAGCAGTTGCAACTAATCCTGATTTGCATTGGATGTTCAAACTAGAAACACATGACGGATGGAGCCCAGCTCAGAGTGCCATGTTCTGGATACCCGTTCAAAATCTCTTTAGATTGAATAAGGAACTGAAGAGGAGATGCGCAAACATTTTAAATGCTTGTGATAACTTAGGTAGAACTCCGCTCACTATTGTTAATTCTCCAAGGTCCGTAACTGGTAGATCTCCGAACTATTGGGATTTCAGAGTATTACAACATTGACACATCCAGAGAAATACAAACTAATTACCAAAAAGGATAAAAAGAAATCGCAGAGATAATAATAGGCGATCTTATGTGCAAAAGCTGTCAGGCGTTGATAGGCTGTAGTTGTTACTGCAAAAATGAATGGCACTCTTTGGTTTCAGGCAAGGGAAGCCATGAGGAATTCTGTGCAAGGTGCAACCATAGTCTGGGGGCTAGGAATATCTCTTGAATAGGCCCAGAAGTTATATCCTTTTTTCAATCTTTTCCAACTCCTCAGCTGCGCGTTTCTTCTCCTCTTCGAATTTTTCTTCCCCGATCTTAATCAGCTTGCCCAAAAATGGGCCAAGAAGGAATGCGGTGGCAAATATAACGGTGCCTATGGAGAAAAAGGCGATCAGCGATGCGAATATCTTTCCAAAACCTGTAACCGGAGTGGAAGCTGGGCCTTCCGCTGTAGCCAGCATGCTAACGAAGTAAAATGAGTCCACATATGAATAGTGTTCTATATAATGAAATCCTAGAGTTCCCACCAGCATTACCGAACCGACCAGTATGACAGAGTAAACTGCCCTTCTGAGCAGCGAGTGATAGGGATGATGTTTATATCCTTCTTTTTTCATCAAATTCCTTTGAACTAATTAATCTAAATAACATGCACTCTTTGAAACACAACCCTCTACTAATTACTCGCAACGATAGTTATCTGTTTTCTATAGTACTCTGAGAACATCCTTTCTATCGAGGCCTTTCCTGAATTAATTGATTTCAGGATTGTTTCCGCTTCTTCCCTCATCAGGATGATATCCTTTCCCGCTTTTTCAGTGCTGTCCTTGCCTTTTTTCAGCTCGTTGAGCGTTCTTTCCAATATCTTCACCTCTTCATCAACTGCGATCTTCCTTTCCTGCAGCAAGTTGAAAGAATTTATTGTTGAATAAATATCCGAATTCAGAAGCATTGAGATCGTGTTCAGCGTTCCCTCCTTGTTTTTTGTATCTATCTCCCCTTTCTCCACGTTTTCCCTCATTTCGTTCAGCAAACCAACAAATTCGCCATATTGCGCCTCGCTGTTTATCTTGTTTACCGGATCGTAAATGAAGGAACTCAGTGTCACCTTCTTCAG
>CAZJZM010000061.1:0-5752 GCA_964550485.1 Microcaldota archaeon
CCCGGTTCTTTACGGCCAATGGCCATACTGTCATAATCTCCGGAAGGAACAGGAAGAAGTGCGTAGCGTTGAGCAAGAGAGTCAAGGTTCTTGTGGCAAAAAACAACGCTGAAGCGGTAAATGGGGCTGACCTGGTAATCTCCTCCGTGCTGGTAGGGAATATGCCAACAGTACTGCAGGAGATAGCACCATACCTCAGGAACGACCAGATAATCATTGACATAACCTCAGTCAAAACGCTTCCTGTAAAAATGATGCACAGGTACCTAAAAAAGGGGAAAATTCTGGGTACTCATCCTATGTTCGGCCCCAGCGCTCCTTCAAAAGGACAGAATTTCATACTGACTCCAACAAATAAAGAAGAAAGGAAGACTGCCAAACTGATTAAAAGGCTTCTAAAACCAGGGGGTTTCAACATAATCATAATGTCCCCTCACAAGCATGACGAGATGATAGGTGTGATAATGTCGCTCACCCATTTTGTCGGGCTTGTGACTGCCGCTTCCTGGAAGAAGCTGAAAATAGAACGCTACATGAAAAAGGGAAGCACCAGCTTCAACTTTCTCTTCAGGTTTGCAAAGAGCGTTGTCGATTCAAATCCCGAATTGTATTCCTATCTTCAGATGTCGGTTCCAAGCGTCAACTATGCCGAGGATGTCTTCCTGGAGAATGCGAAGAAATGGTCAGACATGGTAAAGAAAAAGAAGAGTGCCGAATTTGTGGCCAGCATGAAGGAGCTGAGTAACTACCTCAACAGCCTTGAACTCTGAATCTCCGAATATGCAAATGCTTTTCCTATCAGGCAGGCATAAGAATTATCGAATATCTCGGCATCGACGAACTTGCCGAGGCTTTCCTTTCCAACGTTATTTACTGCAACTGCGATATACGAATCAGTCCTACCTGTAATAGAACTCCCGTTGACTTCAGTCAGAAGCACCCTCATTCTTCTTCCCCTGAATTTGCTAAATTCCTCCTGCTGCATCCTTTTTATCATCCTTGCCAATCTTATGCTCCTTTCCTTTATCACCGAGCCCGGCAGCTGCTTCAGTTTCACAGCTTCCGTATGTGGCCTCAAGCCAAACTTAGAGATGTTTGTTATCGTGGGCCTTAGCTCATCCACAATTCTTATAGTTTCTTCAAAATCACCATCTGTTTCAGTTGGATAGCCTACAATAAGATCGGTTTCTATGCACATCTCAGGCATCTTCTTTCTCAATTCGTTAACATATCCAGAAAACTCTCCAATAGTATAATGTCTTTTCATCTCCCTCAAAACCTTGTCACTTCCAGACTGCACTGGCAGATGTATGAATTTGTAGATTTTCTCGCTTTTGTACGCCTCTATCAATCCGTCAATGTATTTGTGCAGGTGCTCGGGATTGAGCATTCCTATCCTGATCCTGAAATCTCCATCTATCTCAGATGCCTGCGAAACAAGCCTTGCAATATCCGTCTTTTTGTCGGCTCCGTATGCTCCAATGTCCTGAGAGGTAATCTCTATTTCCTTCGCACCACTTCTGACGTTCATTTCGATAGCCTTGAGTATCAGTTTCTCAGAAAAACTGTTAAGCGGGCCTCTTGCGTATTTAGTTTCGCAGAAATTGCAGTTACTTAGGCATCCTTCGCTCACGGGAATTCTTGAAATTACTGAATTGCCAACCGGAATATAGTGAGATTTGTCCTCTCTTCCAGCATCATCGTATCTGACCTTTCCGTTTTCCTCAAGCTCTTTCAGCACATCGTATATTCTTGTTACATTGTTAGTCGAGACTACACTGGCTTCTTCGACAACTTCCTCTATCATATCTCTGTTGGCGCTGGCCATGCATCCGGTTACCACAAGCCTCTCACCGAGATGGCTCATGGTCCTTAGCTTGTCCCTTATCTTCTGCTCAGTGGCTTTCTTGACCGTGCAGGTATTTACTATAACAAAGTCATAATTCTTTTTTGCATTTTCATCGTAATTTCCCCTTGCTACTTCAAACCCTCTCCCTTCAAGTATCCCTTCCATTATGTCGCTGTCTGCCTGATTTAGGGTGCAGCCGTACGTTTCTATCAGTACCTTTGGCATAAAACCAGATAAATATGCCAATTCCACTTTAATAGCTTTTGCGTATGATTTATATTTCTTTAGTGAGAAGTCTATCTGCTAATATTTGAGACGTAGATATCATGATATGTGAAAGATGCAAGAGAGACATACACAAGTACGATACATGCAATTACTGCAGCAGGAAGATCTGCTTCAACTGCGTGAAGAGCCAGAAGAAGATAAGCGCTACCGAAAGGGCATACATCTGCAAGGACTGTTGGTCAAACACAAAGAGAAGAAAGAAGTACAAGAGCTATATGATACTAAAGGTTGTGGATACCTATTCTCCTCCCCCAAGAAGATATTAAGTAAGTTCCGAATTCGGAAGGTACTGATAGACTTAGATACTCAGATTTTCACTATGCCTATCTTTATCTTTTCGCCGTCCATCTCGAATTCCTTTGAGTCCATATCGGATTCCAATCCATAAATGCCTTCTGCGTTAAGGTCCTTCCTTACTTTCTCCTTGTTCTTATTTAATATGGTCAAAACGTCAGGGGGCAATTCGCAGTAAAGTTTTATCTTGTCCGCTTTCTTGAGCTTCATTCCCTTCCTCTCGACCTGTATCCTCCTTTCAAATTCCCTGATCAACGCATCCTCACGCAGTTCCTCGCTTATTTCGGTATTGAGGTGGATCAGGCCGTATTTGAAGCTCATGGCTTTCTCATCAGTGGCTTTTTCAATGATTGTAAAGTGTTTTTCGCTTATGTTGAATGTGCCCTTTGAAGTATGAAGTGAATAATGCCCGCTGGCTTCTATGCTTTTGAGCATTTCGTTTGCATCAGCAGCCCTGAGTGCTTCTGCAACAGCTCCGGCATTCTCCTTGAACTCCGGTCCAATGCCTCCAAAATTGGGCCTGACCTCTTTGCCTGTGGCAGTGCCCACCTTAACCTCCACTTTCCTTATGTTTGTATAATCCTCAATCAGGTACGTCATTTTCTGAAGAGCTGCAGACACATTGTCGGTATTAACCTCGATGACTGCGCTTGCGAGCGGCTGCCTCAATTTCGCATCTGCCCTTTCTCTCGCATTCAAAACTGCTGTTATGGTATCCTGCGCAATCATCACGTTCCCTTCAAGTTCCCTCTCTATTAATCTATCTGCTGACTTCGGCCAGTTTTCAAGGAAGATACTCTCCTGGGTTCCGTATCTCTCCCTATAAACCGATTCGGTTACGAAAGGGGTTATGACCGAAGCGCATATGAGCACCCTGAAGAGCGAATAGTCTATGGTATCAAGTATGGTCCTGATTTCCCTCCTTCCCGCATAGAGCATCCTCTTCTTCGCTATCTTAAGGTAAAATCTGCTGAAATCGTCAATGACAAAGTTCTTTATCACGACAGCGGCCTTATACGGCTCAAACGCGTCCAGATGCCCGGTGCTCTGGCTCACGATCGACTCGGTCCTTGAGAGCATCCACCTGTCAACCTCACTCAGGTTCTTCAGGCTCGGCCTCTTTCCAGGTTTCGGCTTGTATTTAAACGCATCCTGATATTCCTGCATGAGGCTCGAAATGTTATGGAGCATTATTATCATCTTTTGGCTCTCCTTTATCTCTAGCTCGCTGAGATTCCTGTTCAATATCGGCTGGTGGTCAACGCTCCATAACCTAAATGCGTCCGCGCCGAAAATCTTTGTGATCTCGTTCAGGGGCTTGTAATTGCCAAAGCTCTTGCTCATCTTCCTCCCGTCAGTTCCCGCCATTATACCGTGGACCATGACGTGCTTGAACGGTATTTTTCCGTACACCATCACACCGCACTTCATCAGGTACTGGAACCAGGCCCTGATCTGCTCAACATATTCCACAATGAGATCTACAGGAAAGAGCTCATTGAATTCCTCTTCGCTAAGGCTCGCCCTGAAGGTTATGCCCGAATCGAACCATCCGTCCAGGATATCCTTTATCCTCTCCATCTCCCCGCCGCACTCACACTTCAGTTTTATCCTGTCTATGTATGGCCTGTGAAGGTCGTTCTCCAATATCTTCACTTCTTCCTGGCTAACTGCGCTGGCCTTGAGCTCCTCGATGGAACCTATTATCTTTCTGCCTTTGCAGCTCTTGCAGATCCATATGGGCATGGGTATGCCCCAATATCTCTGCCTTGAGATGCACCAATCAGGCGAATTCTCAAGGACGGCCTTCTGCCACTCCTTGACTTCCTCCGGATGCCAGCTTACCTTCTCATTTTGCTTGATCAATTTCTTCTTTATCTTCTGTATGTTCATGAACCATTGGTCTGTGGCTAGGAAAATCAGCTTTGAGCCGCATCTCCAGCAATAGGGATAGCTGTGCCTTACCGAACCCTTGATTAGCATCGCGCCGGATTTAACCAGATCCTCCATGACGATCTTGTTTGCATCTGCCGGAACCATTATGCCTTTGTATTCTCCAGCTTCCTCGCTGTAGCTAGCATCCGAATTGACAGGGGAGAAGACTGGAAGCTTGTTCATCTTGCCAACCACGAAGTCGTCCACTCCGTTCCCAGGCGCCAGATGCACGAGCCCGGTTCCCTCGCCCATCGAGACGAGGTTTTCCGAGAAGATCACTCTGTGATACTGCCTGAGCTTCTTCTGCATCGGCACCTTGTCCTCAAGCGGGCTTATGTAATATGTTCCGTCAAGCTGATTGCCGAAAAACTCCTTCAAGACTATCACGCTGCTTCCGGTTGTCTGGGCGAAGGCTTCCATCCTCTCCTTGGCTATTATCATCTTCTTATCAAGCACTTTCACCAGAAGGTAGAGTTTTTTCGGGTTTACTGCAACTGCAACGTTTGCGGGTATGGTCCAAGGCGTCGTGGTCCAGACCGCCAGATAAGTATCAGGGCCCAGATCTATCTGCAGTTTGGATTTCTTGTCATCTATCTTAAATATCAGGTAGATCGAAGGATCATCGACATCCCTGTACTCGACCTCCATGCTTCCCTGTGAAAGCGGAGTCTCGCAGTGGGGGCAGTAGATCAGAGTTCTCTTGCCGCTGTAAAGGAAGCCTTTCTCTGCGGCGGCCTTGAACATTCGCCACGCGGTCTCTATGTATTCGTTTTTATAGGGAAGATACGGATTCTTGAAATCGAGCGAGATCCCAAACCTCTCATAATCTGCGTCCATTCTTCCTATATATCTTTCAACATAAGCTCTGCACTCCCTGACAAACTTCTCCACTCCTATCTTCTCTTCTATATCCTTCTTCGACTGGAGGCTCAGTTCCTTCTCCACCCTGTTTTCCACCGGAAGGCCGTGAACATCGTATCCTGCCCTGTCAACAACATCGAATCCACGGTATCTCTTGTATCTTATGGCAACGTCCTTCAGGGTCTTGGTCCATATCTGTGCGGGATGGAGGTCCCCGCTGACAAACGGAGGACCGTCGAGGAAATAGAAAGGCTTTCCGCCCTTGTTCTTCGCCCTAACCTTGTTGAGTGTATCCTTCGCTTTCCAGTACTCTAGAATCTCCTCTTCTCTCTTGCTAAGGTCGATCATCTAACTACCAAATAGGCATTATATAATCTATAACAACTGCTTTAAATATATCCTTCATAATTAATGTGGTTTAATGAGATCTGCAGACGCGACAACCTTAGTAAGGACAGCCCTGGCGATACTTGTAGTATATCTCATAATCGTAAAGTTTTCCCCGATTGCCATAATCCTACTCAT
>CAZJZM010000062.1:0-5672 GCA_964550485.1 Microcaldota archaeon
TTGGTCCTGGTACGGTGCTTAATGAAACTTTACTGCCTGGGGCTTCGCTTAACATAACAACTAAATGCTACAACAATTCAGTAACTATCTCTGGAGTGCCATTGAACCTCAATCTCCATCTCCTGTTGAACTACTCGGGCGAGTTTGTGAAGAATGAGACTGTGGAGCATACACTTTCTAAAACAATAGAGGGTAGTGCATTCATAATCTAGTTTGTTTATGCGGCATGCACCACTGCTTTTTGGTGGGTGATGTCGCGAGTCGCAAGATAACATGTCAGATGTATATTCCTTATTCTTAGAGCGCTTTGAGAAGTTTACCGAGATTCAGGAGCTTTCCCTCCCAGTGATAAAGGCAGGAAGGAATTGCATAATCACGGCGCCTACTGGAAGTGGAAAGACAGAGGCCGCGTTGCTTCCGATATTGGAGATGCTCGAGAAGCAGAACGGCAGGAGTGGGATCTTCGCTTTTTACATAACGCCGCTCAGGGCGCTCAACAGGGACCTCGTCAAGAGGCTTGAGTGGCTCTGCGGCGAGCTTGGAATAAGCATGAGCTCAAGGCACGGAGACACCTCCCAGAAGGAAAGGAAGCTTCAGGCCGCTAACCCGCCGCACCTCATAATAACTACTCCCGAAACGCTGCAGAACCTTTTCCTTTCGCCGAGGGTCAGGGAGGCGATGAAGAGCACAAGAGCGGTGATAGTTGACGAGCTCCATGAATTATACCATAATAAGAGGGGGGCGCAGCTTGCCGTTGCGCTCGAAAGAATCGAGGAGCTTTCGGGTCCTTTCCAGCGGATCGGGATAAGCGCGACCATAGGAAACCTGGATGCCGTTTCTTCCTTCCTTTTTGGGAAGAGGGAACGGGAGATAGTGAAGGCCAAGGCAAGGAAGAGGTTTGAGATAAGCATAGAGATGCCCTCAGTCCCAAAACGAAAGCACCAGGAGTTCGAGCAGGTTTTCTCTTTGGATGACGGCGCGCTTGCGAGAATCGAGAGGATATCCGATATTATAAACAGTTCCGGAGCCACGCTCGTCTTCGCCAACACGCGGCAGGTGGTGGAATCGCTCGGCAGCAAGCTGGTCTACCTAAACAAGCTGGAGGGCGTCGATTCCGTGGGTATCCACCACAGCTCGCTCGATCGGCAGGAGAGGATTGAGATTGAAAACTCTTTCAAGGAGGGGAAGCTCAAGGGCATAATAGCCACAAGCTCGCTCGAGCTCGGCATAGACATAGGAAGAATAGACCACGTCGTCCAGTACGGCTCACCGAGGCAGGCTGTTAGGCTTATGCAGAGGATAGGAAGGGGCGGGCACAGGGAAGGTGAGGTTTCAAGAGGCCACATACTCGTGTCCGGGGTGCTTGACGCTTTGGAATCTGCTTCCGCGGTCCTCGCAGCTGAGAACGACAAACTGGAGAAAAACGAGATAGAAGTGGAGGCCCTCGATGTTTTGCTTAACCAAATTACCGCAATTTCCTTGGAGTACAAGAAAATAGAGGTTGGAAAGGTTTATTCCATAATAAAGAGGGCTAGCCCCTTCATGAAGACGAGTTTGGAGACCTTTGAAAAGGTCCTGAAGTTCGGGAATGATCTTCATGTCATAAGGGTTGATTCCGGTTTTGTCTTTCTTTCTTCAAGGACAAGAAAATACTTCTTTGCGAACATAAGCGTCATTCCCGATTCGCCTAGGTTCTTGGTGAAAGACGTTGTCAAAAACAGGGTGATATCAACCCTTGACGAGAAGTTTGTATACAATTATCTTGATGTGGGAAGCTCGTTCATAACAAAGGGGATACCGTGGAAGGTCTTGAGCATAGAAGAAGATACAATTTTTGTGGAGGCTGGAGGGGATTACGAGTCTGCAATACCAGATTGGGAGGGAGAGGACATACCTGTCTCGTACAATATAGCAAGCTCGGCTATTGGACTGCTTGGCGATAGGAAAACTTTGGAGACAACACTTGATGAAGACGCTTACAAACGTGTTTCCAAATTCATTGACGTTCAGAGTAAGTACTTTTTACCGAGTGAAAGAAGGATTTTTGTTGAGGAGCTTGATGAGTATATTATAGTATATACGCCTCTTGGGAAACAGGCGAACGAATTTCTTGCCAGGATAATTGCCGGGCTCATGGCCACTGGAGCTAAAGACAGATTATTTGTGAGATCCACTCCTTATGCGATAATAATAGATTGTAGATACCTGAGGCGAATGCCTGATATTAGGCAAGTATTTAATGCCCTAACAAAAACGGACGCTTCGGCTACATTTTCCTTTGTAGAAAGTTCGGAGTTGTTCAGATATAAGTTTGTCCAGATAGCAAAGCTCTTTGGAGTCATAGAAAAAAAGAACGCCCTGACAAAAAGCATGGCGAATAGGATAATTGATTTTTATAAGGACTCTGTAATCTATGAGGAGACTGTGCGTGAGCTCAAGAAAAACTATCTTGATTCCCAGATAACAACGGACTTCATAGACAGACTGAGGAAGAGGGAGTGTGATCTGGAGTTGAGGTCTGGAGAATCTCCGTTAACTAAAGAGATACTTAGGTCTGTGCTTCACTACAGGGAGTTTCTTTCGAGAACTCCTGCCGGGGAAGAAGAAATAAAGGCCTTTGAAGACAGGTTCAGAGAAAAGGACGTTCTGCTTCTTTGTACTTTCTGCGGGTTTCAGTTTAACCACAGGATTCTGCTTGAAGACAGCAAAAACATTGAATGCAGGAGATGCAAAAGCCCAATGATAGCTACCTATAACGACGACTATGGCAATGCTGTTTTAAAGAAGATAGAAGGGAAGAAGCTTGACCGCAAAGAGCGGGAGGATTACGGCAATGCGATAAAGGAAACGGGAATGATAAGTGCCTATGGGAACAGGGCGATTGTGGCTCTTATGACATATGGGGTGGGCTTGGTTACGGCGGCGAGGGTCCTAAAGATGATAAGGCCCGAAAGAAAATACTTCATAAAGGATTTGATAGACGCGCAGAAGACTTTCATAAAAAACAGCAAGTTTTGGATGAAAAGGTAGTTCGTCAGGCAGCTGGCGGAGTGGCTGGGGCTTCGGTCGGTTGGGAAGGAGCAGTTGGTGGGCGCTCACCTTCAAAGATCATGGCATCGGATATTCTAGCTCCTTCCTCCATTCTCATGAGCCTTACTCCGCTTGCGCTTCTTCCAGTTATTCGGATAGAAGCTATGGGTATCGTTATGCTCTTTCCCCTGTTGTTGATGAGTATCAGGTGCTGTTCTTTTCCTATAAACATGCATCTTGAAACCACTCCGGTCTTTGCGTTTATCTTTATGTTCCTGACACCCTTGCCTCCCCTCGCCTGAAGCCGATATTCGCTTATGGGAGTTATCTTCCCGAACCCGTTGTCGGTTATGGCGAGTATGCTTCCTGCTTCGTTCGCCGCGAGTATGTTCTTTGCTTGGTCGTTTGTCGCCCTGATTCCCCTTACTCCCATAGAAGTCCTGCCGGTGAACCTGAGCGTATCTTCGTTGAACTTTATCGCCTTTCCGTTCTTTGTGACTATTATCAGGTGTTTCTCTTCGGCGTAGACTATTGCGTCTGCTATCTCATCTTCAGGACCCAGTGTCAGCGCCCTTACTCCAGAAGATCTGGGGTGCGAAAAGAGCTCTCCTTTCATTCTTTTCACAATCCCCTTCTTTGTAAGGAAGACTATCTTAGAATTTGCAAACTTCTTGACGTCCAGCATGCCCACGATCTTCTCCCCTTCTATGTTTAGAAGATTGACTATCGCCCTTCCTTCAGAATATCTGCTGCTTTCGGGTATGTTGTATGCCTTGAGCCAGTAGACTCTTCCAGTATTTGAGGTGCAAACAACGTAGTCCTTGTTGTTGCAGGTGATTATCTGCTTTACCGAATCGCCTTCCTTTAGGTTTATTGATATTACTCCCTTGCCTCCCCTCGCCTGCTCTTTGTAGTTGCTGGCGTTCATTCTCTTTACGTATCCTTCTGAGGTGAGTATTATGGTTACTTTGTCGTCGCTTATCATGTCTTCGTCTGTGATTTCTGCGCCTCCTTCCGAATAAATTATCTCTGTTTTCCGTGGTTTGCCGTATTTTTTCTTGAGATCCTTCATCTCTTCTTCTATTATGCCGTCTATCTTCTGCTTGTCGCTAATGACTTCGGTGTGATACTTTATTTTTGCTTCCAATTCCTGTTTTTCCTTGTTTAGTGACTGGTCTTCAAGTCTTGTGAGTCTGCTGAGCCGCATGTCAAGTATTGCGTCTGCCTGCTTCTCGCTCAGGCCGAAGTTTGCAATCAGCTTTGCCTTGGCCTCTTTTGTCTCTTCGCTTGCTCGTATGTTTTCTATTATCGAATCGATGTTTATTATGGCCTTGAGCAGGCCCTCTGTGATGTGTAGTTTGTCCTGGGCGATCCTGAGCTCGTACTTGCTCCTCTTGAGGATTACCTCTTCCCTGTGTTCCACAAAGACATTTATCAGCTGAAGGATGTTCAGACTCTTGAGACTCTTCCCCACTATGGCAAGATTGATTATCGGGTAGGTGACTTCCATTTGTGTATGGTGATATAGTTGATTCAGTATCTGTTCGGGGTTTTCGCCCTGCTTAAGCTCTACGACTATGCTTATTCCGTCCCTGTCGCTTTCGTCCCTAATGTCCCTTATGCCTGTTAGCCTCTTTTCTCGGGTTAGGAGCGCTATGTTCTGGATGAGTTGCGATTTGTTTACGTTGTACGGAATCTCTGTTATTGTTATCCTGTTTCTTTTTGTGTCGGTCTCCGCCTTCCCCTTGATTGTGAGTTGCCCTCTACCATGAACGTAGCCGTTGGCGCTTGTGGGAGACATTACCGCTATTCCTCCTGTGGGGAAGTCCGGTCCCTTTATAATGGTCATTATTTCCTCCGGTGTTGTTTCTTTCTTCCTGAGCCTGTGGATGACAGCATCGCAAACTTCGATGAGATTGTGTGGGGGTATGCTTGTGGCGACGCCTACAGCTATTCCAGACGCTCCGTTTATGAGAAGATTGGGAACTTTGCTTGGAAGAATCCAAGGCTCCGTTTCCGTGTTGTCGAAGTTAGGAACCATGTCCACTGTCTCTTGCTCCAGACCGTCGAGCATTTCCTCTGCTATTTTAGTAAGCCTGACTTCCGTATAACGTTGTGCGGCTGCGGGGTCCCCGTCGATACTCCCAAAATTCCCCTGACCTTCAACTGTGGTATGATTCATTGCAAAATTCTGCGCCATTCTTACCAAAGTTTCATATACGGCTATGTCTCCATGAGGGTGGTATTTTCCGATGCAGTCCCCAACGATTCTTGCGCTCTTTTTCGTCGGGTTGTTGTGGGTATTATTGAGCTTATACATTGCGTAGAGTATTCTCCTTTGTGCTGGTTTGAGACCGTCCCGTGCTTCAGGTATGGCTCTGCCTATGATTACGCTCATTGCATAATCAATATAGCTTGATTGTAGCTCGTTTTCTAAAACAACGTCGATTATTTGAGGCATAAAAACACTATATGTCTAGGAAGTTTACCTGTTCCGCGTGGTCGTGCAGGAACCTCCTCCTCTGTGCCGGGTCTATTCCCATAAGTATGGAGAAGAGGCTATCTGCCATCTGTGCGTCCTTTATCATTACTTTTTTCAGTATCCGTTTTTCTGGGTTCATGGTGGTTTCCCAGAGTTGCTC